>NZ_CP022993.1 GCF_002278075.1 Paraburkholderia aromaticivorans
CTTCTCAGTCGTTGTCGCGGTCGGTATCGTACTCGCTTGGATCTCGACGTTTAATGGTCCCGCAGTCCGGATTCGCCATGATTACTGGCGTTGGGCCGCACCGGTCGGAATACCGGCTGCGTTCGTCATCGCGTGGCGAATGCAGAAGGCACTGGTTGGCTCCTGGTACAAACCACGCTACTCATCGCAGGAACGTCAGGTGGGAGTTGGCGAGTCGTGGGCTACCGGAGCAATAGCAGCAGCAGTTCTTGTCATGTTCGCAACAGGAGCGTTCGCCAACGTGATGAATCAGGTCATCGGTGTATCGTACGTTGCAACGTATGAAGTGGCGGGAAAATACATCGAAAGGGGCAAGCGCACCTGTTACGGTTTGACCATTGTCAATGTCGACGATCCGCTTGATCGATTTCAGTTTTGCATAGCCAGGTCAGAACAGGAAGCGACAGCCGTTGGCGAGAAATTGCAGGTGAACGGCCGGCGGTCAAAATTTGTTGACCAAGTACTGGGCTACACAAGAGCCCGTTAAGCGATCCGAAAATTGCGACATGAGTTCTGCACACTACGAAACGCTGCTTTCTCAAGTCGGTGATGCGGTCAGGGCGATCAGACAGAAGCACCCCGATCAGCCCATGGGCGCAGACCTGAATAATGACCAACTGGTAGAAGCGCGCAGGGCGCAGATAGCGATCATGCGCGCCCAGGCGCACGAGGCTGGCGTTCTCGCGCAGCGCAACTTGGAAGTCGGCGAGGTTGAGTTGGCCCGCCTCCTATCGGAATGGAACGAACAGATGAGCTACGCAGCGGACGAACAGGCGCGATATATGGCCTCGTCTGAATTCAAGCAATGGCTCGCGGACCGCAAGGAGTGGCTGGGTGTCCCCGCAGTCGCCGGTCAATGAGAGAGTGGAAAACACAATGAAGAAAATCAACTCATTCGCGATGGACTTGCTCGGCGCTGTCGGCGTGCTAGGCGATTGGTTCTCGCTCGGCGTTACAGCCGGCCTTGTTGCTGTGCTGGTTTTGCTCGGCATCTTGACGCATCGCGTTGGCACGCTCGATGGCCTGCAGCACTACGCCGTGGCGATGCTCGTCAGCGCGGCCATAGTGGCCGTTTCGGTAGGCGCAGCGAAGCTCCGCTCGCGGCTCCTGTAACCATCGGAAAATTGAGCGATGGCCGGTGACGTTCACAAGCTGCTCGTGACACTCGGTGAGAGGTGGCTGAAGCGCGAAGGGTTCGCGGTCGTCGCCAGTGAGCTTGTCACTGGCGGCACAAGAGAGCAGGCCGACGTAATCGGCTTTCGCTCGAACTGTTCGGCGCTGATCGAAGCCAAGGCGTCACGGTCGGATTTTCTCGCTGACGCGCGCAAGCCGCATCGCGTCGCAGGCGGGTTAGGTGTGTATCGCTTCTACCTGTGTCCGCCTGGCGTCATTGAAGTGTCCGACCTGCCCGACCGATGGGGGCTGTTATACGCAGAGGGGCGCGGCGTGCGTGACGTGCTGCGGCCCACTGGAAACGGATGGCCGTCGCCAGGTTCGACGTTCAGCGACTGGCACGCATTTCAGCATGAGGCCGACTTAGATGCGGAGCGTGGCGTCCTGTTCTCGATAGCGCGTCGTCGGTCGTTGTCGCGGTCGGACGAGCAGTATGAAAAGCGGTTGCAGGATGCAGTACGTAGGGCCGACCGTCTAGCTCGCGAAAATGCAGAGCTGGCCGAGAAGGTGAGAAAGCTCGAACGCGACCTGTATATCGCGGAGCGAGGGCTTACAGTGGACTCGCAAAGCCCGGTCATGTTGAAGGCCGCTATACGTCGAAAGATTGCATAGGAAAATTGGAAAACGGCAATGTCTGCAAGTTATGAATGGACTGAGTGGCACTTAACTCCTGCTGGATGGATTCGCGGTAGTGAGCGCACGGACTTCAGCAAGACGACGATCAAAGAGCCGCCCACTGATCGCGTTCTGACGGTAACGTACACCGACGAAAACAGCGGCTACAGCGCGCATCAATCGCATAGTGAAGATTGGCGCAGTGAAGACGCGGACAGTGTGGCCGCTTTACTCGAACAGTACGGTCCTGCGCCCGCGCAGTTGTGATAGATCGGAAAATTGGTGGAGTGACGATGAACAGGGCCGGGACCGAATGAGAACGGCGAAACCTCCCAAGTGCGAACCCTTGATGCCATGTTACAGAACCTCCTTTTCATCGGAGCGCTCGCTGCCGCCGTCCTGTGGCGGGATACTGTGCGCGCAAATGAAGTGCCTGCATATCTGTGGATCACCGCCGGCCTTGTCGGCACTTGCTGTGCAGCCGTTTTCCTTGTATGTGCTGTACAACTAGGTTCGTTTCGGCGCGCTTGTCCGATTCGGGAAAGTGATCCAATAGATCCATCGACGCCAGTCGGACTCCAGCTTGCCACCGAGGTCGCGGATCGACTTGATTCCGGGAACGTCCTTGCGTACGGTCATGCCTACTATTGCGGAATGGGACTGACCAAGGACGGCGACGCCTATATTTATTCGGTTGTGGAGGACGGAGAGGTCATCACGCCCAGATCCGGCGAGGAATTTGCCAGGGTTGTGGAGGTCGCGGGAGGGAAGCTATTCAAGTCACGTTCCGAATTCGTTGGGTGGCTGTCCCGTCAGACCGATAGTTCTCTACGCGGAGACGGCAATCAGAACATCACACTCGAACGGCTACGGTTTTTCGCCTCCTCATCTTCTATGAAGAGGCCCACGATCGGGGCCCATTAACGAGGTGATATTGACGTCGCTCGTCGAGGACGCGTTCGCAAAAGTAGGTAGGAAAATCATGGCACGACTTTATGCAGATGGCGGGGCGAAGAAGCGGACTGCCGTGGTCAATGAATCGCTGACAGCGCCTGTAGCGGTTTCTTCGGGCCTAACTGTCGATTGGCTCGTGAATGAGCGCTGCGACACGCTGGTTATCGAAGGGCATGTTGACATAGCAGCAGCGACCGACGCAATGCAGCGTGAGGGCGAAGACTGTCCTGCTCCGCGTCACACATGGATGCGTTACATGAACGCACCTGAAGATGGCTTTGTTCGGATGGGTATGAGTTCCCATGCTGCGGACGCAACTATGGATTTTTGACGGAAACGGGCCTCCCAAATGAATTCCACAGGTTAATGATGTTGGCGATGATCACGCCTTCGCTCTCCTGCGACGCGATCTTCTGCGTCAGGAGGGTGGCCCCAATGCATCGCTTGATGCGTGAGATCTGCGCCTCGACCAGCGCGCGTACGCCGTAGCCATATTTCTTGTGGAACGCATAGATACCATTCTCATCGATGTATTTGACGATCTGGTCATGCCAGCGGGTCTGATCGTTGCCATGCACGACGGCGTGAGCCGGCGGTGGAATGACGGGCGTCACGCCCGCGTTTGAGAGCGCTTCGGTGCGCTCGATGCTGTAGTACGCGCCGTCCGCAATCACCCTGTCGAATGGCAGATCCGCGCGCAGGAGCGCGTCCATTCCTTCGCTGTCCGATACTTCTGTGGTGGTAATGCTGATCGCGTGAATGTTCATCGCCTCGTCGATCGACAGATGCATCTTGCGCCACGGCGTTTGCGTCGCCTTCCTGCCGTACTTCTGTTCGTACCACTCACTCGCACGCCCGAAGCTCAGCCCCGTGCTGTCGACGATCATGCTCACTGCTTCGCCGCGCGCGAGCCGTCTGGCCAGTTGCTCGCAGCGCTGCGTGACACTCACCTTGAGCGCGGCGAACCGGTCGCACAGCTGGCCGGAACTGGGCACCGGAATGTCCAGCCCCCGGGTCGCCCAGTAATCCTCCATGTAGCCGGTGATCTGCCGCATGCCCCAGCCGAACAGCCGGTAGAACGTATAGACCAGCTCGATGTACGCGCTGGTGTAGGTCGGCTCGCGCCCCGACACGCCCGGTGTACGGACTTTCGCGTTAATGAACTGCGCCTTCAGATCGCCATCGGGAACATACAGGCTGATCATGCCGCGCTTTCTCAGACTCTGGTTGTACGCACGAGCGTTCGTCACCCGGTACCCGGGCTTCTTGCGCTTGCGCGCTTCACCCTGTTTCAGCCTGGCTTTGTATGGCATGATCTCGACTGGCTTTATGATGTTGCGCTTTTACACAAACTGCGGCCACTTTGCAATACCCCCCATCCGAACAAAGCCGCGCTCGATAGCGATTCGGCGTTGCGCCGGCGTCTGCACTACTACGCAACGCCGGACCTGCTCTGTATTGACGAAGTCGGCTATCTGTCGTACTCAAACCGGCATGCCGACCTGCTGTTCGAACTGATCAGCAGGAGATACGGGTCCCGTTCTACGATCGTGACGACCAACCTCTTACGCGGTGCACCGCGTAATCGATTTAATGCGGGGTCAATTTTTATGCGGGGCCCCTTTCGCAGAGGCCCGCCCGTGCTTCAGGTTTGATGCCTTCTTCTCTGCATAACGGTCGATGGCGTCAACGAGGCAATCAGTGCATCGGTCGCTCTAAAACGTCCCGATCGCAGCGTCGGGGGGGTGACTGCCTCAAGCGCCTCCAGTTTCACGGAGGGGTCGGCCCGGGTATATATCTCCGTCGTTTGCATATGCGCGTGTCCAAGCCAAAGAGAAACCTTGCGCAGATCTTGGGTTGCCTCCAGGATCCTAAGCGCGCAAGTGTGCCGTAAGCGATCAATGTTCACGCTCTTTCGTCGGGACGGGGGCCAGGTCATGCTGGTGTCCACCTAATGAACAGGTGGACACCTCATGAGTCAGATTCCCGATCTCCCGAAGCTTGAACCCGTTGGTGTGAGTGATGATGGCCAACGGCACTACTATGATGCGCGGTCCAAGCAGGCGCTGATCCAGGCCTGCCTGCAACCGGGGGCATCCCTGGCGAGCCTGGCGCTGAAGGCCGGGGTGAACGCCAATCTGTTGCGCAAGTGGGTCCGCAAACACCAGGCGAAGTGTGAGAGTGGTTCCGCTATGCCGCAGACGGCAGAAGAACGGGCTGCGTTTGTCCCGGTGGTTGCGCTCGGCTGCGCTGAAGCCGTAGCCTGTGAACCGCACGAGACATCCATGCCCGCGCATGCGATCCAGAGCTCACGGCTGGTTGCCGAGCTGCCCAATGGTGTCGTGCTGACGCTGGAATGTGCTAGCCATGACGGGACGCTGGTGACAGCGATGGTGGAAACGCTGGGGCGCAGCCATGTTCCGCTTCGACGCTGACGTGAAGGTGTATGTGCATCGCGACGCCATCGATTTCCGCAAGAGCATCGCCGGCCTGTCGACGATCGTGGAGCAGGCGCTGGGACTCGATCCGTTCGCGCGAGCGATTTACGTCTTTCGGAACCGGCGGGCTGATCGTCTCAAACTGCTGCTGTGGGAGCGCAACGGATTCTGGTTGATGCTGCGCCGTCTGGAAGCTGACCGGTTCGTGTGGCCGCGTGGCGAAGCAGTGCTTGAGCTGAACGTCGAGCAATTGCACTGGCTGCTGGAAGGCATCGATCTGCAGGCGATGCGCGGGCATCCAGTCCGACGCTACGAGCATGTGTGAGGGCGTTGCCAGTACGCGACGAGGGTTCGGCTGTTACAAAATGATGTAAACCCGTTGGGCGCTGCGATTCGCTATGGTTGATGCATGACCCGCGAACGCTTCTCGATCACCGTCGAAGAATTCAATGCGCTCATTGCCGCGCGCGATGAACGTGACGCGTTGCGTGACGAACGCGATGAACTGCGCGGCGAGCTGCGTGTGGCGAAGGCCGAGCGCGATCTCGTGAAGGAGCAACTCCAGGTCATGCTGCGCCGGCTGTTCGGCGCGAAGAGCGAGAAGCGCGATCCCCGGCAAGGTGACCTGTTCCTGAACGAAGCGGAAATGCTGGCGCCGACGGCGGCTACGTTGCCGGCACAGGAAGACAGCCCCGACATCGAGGTCGCTTCTCACAAACGCAAGAAGCGCGGCCGCAAACCGCTGGACCCGGCGTTGCCGCGTGTGGTGATCCGCTACGAGATACCGGAGGCCGAGCGGTTCTGCGCGCAGGACGGTACCGAACTGGTCGAGATCGGCGTCGAGGTCAGCGAGCAGCTCGATATCATTCCGCAAAAGATCCAGGTAATCCGTCACGAACGGGCCAAGTATGCGTGCCTTAAATGCGACCGGGGTCTGAAGGTCGCACCGCTACCGCTTCGCATTATTCCCCGTGGCCTGTTCACTGAAGCGGCGCTGGCATGGATCATCCTCTCCAAGTTCATGGATGGGCTGCCGCTGTACCGGATCGCGGCGCTACTGCACCGCTTCGGCGGCGACATCTCGCGTAATACGCTGGCCGCCAGTGTGATCCGGGTCGGCCAGGCGATCCAGCCGGTGATCAACCTGATGCGTGATGTGCTGCTCGACAGCGATCTCGTGCACGGCGATGAGACCACGGTGCAGGTACTCAAGGAGCCTGGCAAGGCGGCGCAGACCAAAAGCGCCATGTGGGTCCAGATGAACGGCGTTGGACCGCCCGTGCGGCTGTTCAGCTACGCGCCCGGTCACCATGCGAAACATGGCGCAGAGCTGTGGGCGGGTATGCGCGAGGGCGCGGCGTTGATGAGCGATGGCGGCGATGTGTACGACCTCATCGCGAAAACAAATGGACTGACACATTTGGGGTGCTGGAGCCATTCGCGCCGCTATTTCTTCGAGGCCGCCGAACTGCTGCCCAAAGAGGCACGAGGCGTTCACCAGCCTGCCATGCAGTTTCTCGATCTGATCGGCAAGCTCTATGCGGCGGAGTCACGCACGCATGAGATGACTGCGCTGCGGCGTGCCGTGATGCGCCGACGCTATAGCCGTGTGGTGCTCGAAAAGATCAAGGCACTGCTGGACCAGCATCTGAAAAAGACATTGCCTTCGGGCAAGCTTGGACAGGCTCTGGGCTATCTCAGCAACCAATGGCCCAAGCTGTGCCGCTACGTTGAAAACGGCGTCTGGCCGATATGCAACAACGCATGTGAAAATTCGATCAGGCCATTTGTTCTCGGAAGAAAAAACTGGCTCTTCAGCGACACGGTAGCCGGCGCGAAGGCGAGCGCGAACCTCTATTCGCTCATCGAAACGTGCCGGGCTAACGACATTGACGCGTATCAATACCTGATCGATCTGTTCAAAGCGTTGCCCTACGCCACGAACGCCGACGGCTACGAAGCCCTGCTGCCGTGGAAACTCGGCAAACACGCTCGCAGTACTGTGGTCGCATAGCCGATCCGGCATTACAGATCAAGGGGTGGGTTTATTGCTCGCTTACAGTGTGCCTCAACAAATGCGGAGAGACGCGCCGGTTGTTCAAGGACGGACAACGGCTGGCAGCTCCCCGGGCATGTTTGCGCAGGATGTACTCGAAACCAGCGCGGGACATGGGCTCGCCACGTGCGTTCAGGAACAGTTCAGGAAACGGTGCCTGGCCTCTGACTGCCATCCACGCGCGTAAGGCTGACGTCGTTTCTCTCCAGAGCGGTAGGCAACGCTCCCGCCGTCCCTTTCCGTGAACAAGAACGCTCGGATGTGGTCCAAGTTGTACGTTGTCAAGCCGAAGTCCGACGAGTTCCGAGACGCGCAATCCCGCAGCGAAACATACATGCAGCATGGCACGATCGCGAATTCCGTCACGTCGGTTAGGAACAGGGGCGTCAAGGATACACTGCATCTCTTCAATGGTGAGGTGCTTGACGAGACGTGAATCCGCTCTCTTTGACGGAACCGCCAGAACGCGCCGGATATGCTCCAGCGCTGTCGGGGCACGATATTCCATGAAGTGCATGAATGACTTGATGGCCGCAAGGCGTGTGTTTCGGGAACTCGGTCCATTGTGCCGCTCCGTCTCCAGATAGTTCAGAAACCCGACGATCAAATCAGGATCAAGCTGCTCGAGATGCAACTGCGATGGCGAGACCTTCAAACGACGGCTGGCATATGTGAAGAGCAACTTGAATGCGTAGGCGTAGGAGTCACAGGTGTTGACACTGGCGCGACGTTCGACGGGAAGGCGTTGCTGAAGAAACGCCGTGATATGAGGTGCGATTAGGGTCATGACAGCACTCCAGTTACGAGGGTCTCACAACGCTCTGCGATGTCCCGCATCAGCGATGGCGTTGAATCCAGATACCAGTAGGTCGCGGATATCGAGCTATGTCCAAGATAAGTTGAAAGCGCCAGCATGTGCTTCGAGATGCGATCACGACCGTCCGGACAGCTCTCCAGTGCTCTCACTGCAAACGTATGTCGCAAGGAGTGTGGCGTCGGTTGCGGCAGCCCTGGTTCGCGCGGCAAACCAATTCTGATGGCCACAGTTCGGAATGCGCTCTCGACGTCCTCAATACGCAGGGGCTTTCTGCGCAGAGAGATGAAGACGTGATCGTCAAACGGGGCATAGGGACACCGCATCTCGAGATAGCTTGCCAGGCCCGCTCGAGCCGTATCGTGCAGTGGCACGATGCGGCTCCTGCGGAACTTGGAGCATCGAATAACCAACCCGTCCTGTGTGATGTCATCAAAGCGCAGATGAATGGCTTCCGACACTCGAAGTCCCGTGCAGGCGAGCAGCGCGAATAGCGTGCTGTACGTTCGTCGCCGCAACGAGCGATACCCTGACTGGGACGCTTCCTCCACGAGACGCTGGACCTCGGCTCTGGAAAGAATGTAGGGAACCGGGCGCGGCGGTTTCTCTCTGCCAAACACTGGTAGTGGCACTTCGTGGCGCTGGTCCTCGGCACGCGCATGCCGGGCGAAGCGAATAACTACGCCAAGCCTGCGGGCGCGCTGAAAGACCGATTCTGTCAATCCGGCCCATTCGATGGCGGTGGCCGCGCAAACGTAGCGCTCGCTGCGCCCGTCCGCGAAGGCAGCGAAGGTTCGCAGAAGATTCCCATCAGATATGAGCGCGAATCCGCAAGCACGACGTATCGTCAAATACGACTCCACAGCTTCAGATAACATGGCTGTACCTCCGGCCAGGGTTGGGCAATCTCCTGCAGCATAGCGATATCCACCTTGGCGTAGATTTGCGTGGTCTCGATGGAACGGTGCCGGAGCACTGCTGCGATGTCCTGCAGAGAGGCGCCGTGTCGCAACATTGACGTGGCTACTGAATGACGAAGCACATGGGCGGCACCGCGGCTCGGGCAAGTAACGCCGGCCCGACGCATAGCCTGCTCGACGATGACCGAAATTGCGGCATGAGAAGCAAACGCACGAAGCGGAGCTCGGGAACGGAGAAACAATATGTCAGTTTCTGCGGGAGGTCTCTCTTCCTTCAGGTAGTCGACAATTGCACGCCCAACCTCTTGAGTCAGGGGCAGCTTCGTCAGACGTCGCCCCTTGCCGCAAACAGAAATCCACGCGCCTTTCCAGTCAATGTCATCGACGCGCAGTACCAGGATGTCGCCAGCCCGCAGTCCCAAACGGGCGAGTAAAAGCAAAATCGCGCGATCCCGTTTGCCTGACGGCGAAGTCGGGCTGCATGACGCGATCACCCGTTCCACTTCTTCCGGTTGCAGATACCGGGGCAGAGCGGAAAGGCGCCAATGAGCAACTACGGGAATAGCAGCAGCGAGCCGACTGTCGCATTTGCCTTCGGCGATCAGGAAGCGAAAGAACATGTGAAGGGCTGTTGTACACCTCTTCGCCACGGCCCACCCTCGATCTCGGGTTTGGCTCAGCACAAACTGTCGTACGCTCTGGGCGTCAAATTTGCCAGAATCCTCCCCTAGCTTTGCGAGCAAGGCCCGGACTACCAAACCGTAGTTATACAGAGTGATATCGGCGGTTCCCCGTTGTGCGCGCATCCAGTCACAAAAAGAGGTGAACAAGGCAGGAGGCCGCGTCACGGGCTCAACGGTCGAGGTGTTGATCACGCCAACCTGCTGCAGATGCTCAAGGAACAACCGAACACCATTGAGCAAATCAAGTCGATGCGTATGTCCGTAGCCCGGACATCGGCATCGCATCAGATGCTCGTCGAACCGCCGCAAAATAGCCTCATTTGGTGTGTCGTAGGGCAGACGTTTGACTTCGGCCCAATAGAGGAGATGTTCCGCCGCTCTGATATGTCGGCGGGCAGTGATCTCGGCGTAGCCACACTCATTTAGAACCTGCGAGAAGCACTCCAGTAGAGCACCACCGCGCCCTTCTCGGAGCTCTTGCAATCGCTGTGGGGAAACAAAGTATGTTGCCAACATGACGTCCTCCTGTAGTGGCGATCGGCCACGAAAGACATCATCATTATGCGGAGAGACAGGGGGTTAGATCTGTCGCGTTCACGGCCCTATGGGGCTGACGCTTCGCGTAAAAATAGACCCCGCATTAAACAAACCATTCAAGGAATGGAACGAGGTGTTCCCGAATGCCGCCTGTGTCGTCTCGCTGGTTGACCGGCTGGTGCATCGCGCCGAGGTCATCGCGATCGAGGGCGAATCCTACCGTCTCAAGGAAGCGCGCGAGCGCGCCGAAGCACGTTCCCGACGGCGAGGAGCGAAGAAGAGCGGCGCACAGGGGCTTTGTTCGGATGGGGGGTATTGCAAAGTGGCCGCAGTTTGTGTAAAAGCGCAACATCATAAAGCCAGTCGAGATCATGCCATACAAAGCCAGGCTGAAACAGGGTGAAGCGCGCAAGCGCAAGAAGCCCGGGTACCGGGTGACGAACGCTCGTGCGTACAACCAGAGTCTGAGAAAGCGCGGCATGATCAGCCTGTATGTTCCCGATGGCGATCTGAAGGCGCAGTTCATTAACGCGAAAGTCCGTACACCGGGCGTGTCGGGGCGCGAGCCGACCTACACCAGCGCGTACATCGAGCTGGTCTATACGTTCTACCGGCTGTTCGGCTGGGGCATGCGGCAGATCACCGGCTACATGGAGGATTACTGGGCGACCCGGGGGCTGGACATTCCGGTGCCCAGTTCCGGCCAGCTGTGCGACCGGTTCGCCGCGCTCAAGGTGAGTGTCACGCAGCGCTGCGAGCAACTGGCCAGACGGCTCGCGCGCGGCGAAGCAGTGAGCATGATCGTCGACAGCACGGGGCTGAGCTTCGGGCGTGCGAGTGAGTGGTACGAACAGAAGTACGGCAGGAAGGCGACGCAAACGCCGTGGCGCAAGATGCATCTGTCGATCGACGAGGCGATGAACATTCACGCGATCAGCATTACCACCACAGAAGTATCGGACAGCGAAGGAATGGACGCGCTCCTGCGCGCGGATCTGCCATTCGACAGGGTGATTGCGGACGGCGCGTACTACAGCATCGAGCGCACCGAAGCGCTCTCAAACGCGGGCGTGACGCCCGTCATTCCACCGCCGGCTCACGCCGTCGTGCATGGCAACGATCAGACCCGCTGGCATGACCAGATCGTCAAATACATCGATGAGAATGGTATCTATGCGTTCCACAAGAAATATGGCTACGGCGTACGCGCGCTGGTCGAGGCGCAGATCTCACGCATCAAGCGATGCATTGGGGCCACCCTCCTGACGCAGAAGATCGCGTCGCAGGAGAGCGAAGGCGTGATCATCGCCAACATCATTAACCTGTGGAATTCATTTGGGAGGCCCGTTTCCGTCAAAAATCCATAGTTGCGTCCGCAGCATGGGAACTCATACCCATCCGAACAAAGCCATCGAGCGCGGCAAGTTCGCCGAGCATTTCCCCTGCGGCCTTGAACAGCACCGTATGACCCTGAATGAGCGCCTGATGGGCCACGTTCTGCGCAAGCGTCGATTTGCCCACTCCGTTTGGGCCAATGAACACGGCGTTAGTTGCCTCCCTGACGAACTCCAGCGACATCAGTTCACTGACGGCCACGCGATCGATGCGTTTGGGCCATTGCCAGTCGAAGTCGCCCAACGCCTTGAAGTCACCCAGCTTCGCGGCGCGGATGCGCCGCTGCAGGGATCGGTGGGTGCGCTCGTCTTCTTCCCACTGGATAAGCGGCGCGACCCATTCAGCGCTGGCCACCTCGGGCCAGTGCCCGGCCAGGCCGTTCAGGCGTAATGCCCGCGCGCGCGTGAGCAGGATGTCAGTGGTCTTCGTGTTCATGGTCATCATTGTCCGTTGTCAGTTGATCGTAGCTGTCGAGCCGATGCGGCTGCACCGGCGTGTCCTTGCACCGCACGTGCTCGGGCAGACTCATCGCGACCGGAGGCGGCTCACCGCGCGCGGCACGCCGGCGCTCCAGCGCCAGACGGACGGCGTTTGTGTGCGGTACGTCTATCGCGAGCGCCTCCTCGACCGCGGCCTGCAGCTCGGCTGCGCCGTACCGGTCGAGCAGGCGCAGCAACCCGTTCGTGAGCCCACCGAGATTTGCGCCGCGCTCAGCCGCGCGCGTGAGCAGCAACTGGCTGGCCGGCACGGCCTTCGTCAGGCTGTTGACGCCGCGATGCTGGCTCGCCTGGCGTTTGCGTTCCTTGAGCTCACGGATGTGCTCGGGCAGTTCGATCTGCGCATCACGGTCATAGCTGCGGGGGTGACTGGCAACGAGCTGGGCGCCATCGAAGATGCGCACCTGCTGCAGGTCGGCGCGTACGCTTAGCGTGCGTCGCACATGCGTGTGCTGGATCGTATAATCGTTCAGGTCGAAGCGCACGTACGGCTGCTTGCCGACCTTCACCTCGAGCTGCTCCTCGACGGGGTAAGGGTTTTCTGGCAGCGCAAGCAGTAACGGCTTCTCCATCGCGAAGGCCTCGCGTACCGTCATGGTCCGATCCTCCGGACATGGCCGGTCGGCCGCCTGGGTGCGGCACCAGTGCTCGGCCTGGGCATTCAGATCATCGAGATCCCTGAAGGCGCGCGCCGCGAAGAACGCTTCGCGTATATGGCGAATGGCCCGCTCGACTCGTCCTTTTTCGTTACCGCGGTATACCGCCACCGGACGCGGCTCGAACCGGTAATGCCCGGCAAATGCGAGCAGCCTCGGGTTGAAGCGAATCGCGTCACCCTGACGCTCAAGCACAGCACTTTTAAGGTTGTCGTACAGGATGACCTTCCCGAGCCCACCCCAATGGGTGAACGCGCCGACATGCCCGCGAAGGAAGTTCTCCATCCGGGCATCGAGGAATTATGCGAAGCGACGGCTTATGCGAAGCCGGGGCTCCAGCGGAGTTTCCGAGCCCTGTGCAACGCGCGATCGATGGCGGCGATGCAGCAATGGACTTCGCATTAGGCAGAGATTTTTTTGGTTGGCGGTCGCGGCAACCAGCGCATCACCATGTCGTCGGACCTGATCCGCGACCGGTAATCAAAAAAATGTTTGTGCTAAACCGCTCCACAGGCGGTGGCCGCTATGGGCATTGAATGACCGCCGCGGTAATTTGTGAAGTCTTGCAGGGGCGATCACACACGGACTTCCGGCGAGAGTGGGAAACATCACGTGTAAAGGAAGCGCGAATGTGCGCGTGAACCGGCAAATCACCCGCCATTTTGGAGTACGCTGGTGCGCCAGCAGATCGAAGGCACGAGTGCAGCCGCGTTGGCCTCGTCAGGAAAGGCGAACGTGTACGGAAACAGGTGCGATGGCAACTAGCGCGCATGGGTGGGACCTGGTGGGGCTCGTGGAAGGCTGCCGGGCATGTCTTCGATGCGTAGCAGGGATCTGACCAAGATCCGGTCAAATTGCTATCATAAGCCTGAAAGTTATGAAGCGACGGATCTCTATGCTTTGATGGAATAAGGAACTCGGGCCGTGAATGCGTCCCTGAGCTATCGCGTCCGCTTGCGCGTCGGCATGCAGACAGGTCAACGTGGTCAGTCAGCGCGGGACGGTCGCGTCCTTAGCTGACTGGTCTGAATGTGCGGTCTCTTACGCGGACATCGTTCGCAGCAAACCCCGCATGACATCCTCCAGGGTATCGTGCCGGGGACCGTCAGACGCCGCCGCTACGACCCGGAGTACGTCACCTTCGAGCCTCGCCTCCCACGAGACGATACGGCGGCGGTCATGGGGAAAACGGGCCACTTTTTCCTCAATCAGGCGCTCGATGCGCTGTGTGACCTCACGCCGTATTTCGGGTGGAACACTTTTGTCGAATCCGATCTGATCACGTAGCGCTTCAGCACGCTCGCTCTCGGGCAGGAGGCTGGTATTCCACGCCGCAACTATCGCCGTCAGTGCGCTCTGATATTCCTCCAGTGTTGGATGATCGGATACCTCATCCTGAAGCAGTTGGGCGAGGGGCCAGGAGATTTTCTGCTCCGGCGGCAGGTCATTACGATCGAGAACGATAGCGTCGGGGATCCCTGACTGAACCGCTCCCCGTCGCAATGCCTCCAGGTCGCGCGTGCCCAGCTTGCGGGCGCGCGACGATTTTTTCTGCTGGCTGGCTTTGCCCATGTTTCTGTCCCCTTCGCTGCGTTCTGAATCCGAAAATTATAGCGGCCAGCTGGTTGCACAGACTGGCACAAGTGTGACGGCTTTGCCGGATTTTTTGCGCTACACTGGCCAGCCCATTCGAGATCCGGAATCCGGCATGGCGACCATCGAACGTACCGCGTATCCGAGGTTTCCCAAGGGTTTTTCACCGGAGGAACTGCAGGCGTTCTATACGCCGGACGTCGAAGAGCTTGAGTGGGTGCGCCGCAACGCGCGTGGCCAGTCCTCGAGACTGGGCCTGCTGGTTCTGCTGAAGGTCTTTCAGCAGATGCACTACTTTCCCTTCGTTGACGCCATTCCCCCCGTTGTCATCGAGCACATCCGGGCGAGCGCGAACATAGGCGCCGAGGCCGCATTCGGCTACAACAGGGCAAGGTCGCCCGCCTTGTTTCGTCACTATGCGGCAATCCGAGAATTTCTCGGCATCCAGTCCTACTACGGCTCCGATGCCAACGAAATCGCGGTACGCGCGACACATGAGGCCGCCGAGACGATGGATCAGCCGGTGGACATCATCAATGCAACCATCGACAGCCTGATCCAGCAGCAGGTCGAACTGCCCGCGTTCTCGACGCTCGATGCCATTGTGGAGCAGATCCACACGCGAGTTCAAACAGCGCTGTTCCGACGTGTCTCGCGTCGCCTCTCTGATGAGGACAAGGCCCAACTGGACCGGCTGATCAAGCGCGAATTCAACCAGCGCCAGAGCGCGTACAACACCATCAAGCGATACGCCTTACGCCCATCGCGAAAGCATATCTCCCTGCTCGTCGACCATCTTGCCTGGCTCGATGGTTTTGGCGACTTCAACCATGCGCTGGAAGGTGTTCCCGCGACAAAGCTGCGCTCCCTCTCGACGCAGGCGATGAGTCTGGACGCGGCGAATCTGAAGGAAACCCTGCCGGAGCGGCGATATACGCTCATTGTCGCGTTGCTGCATCAAATGCGCGTGCGAGCCCGCGACGACCTGGCCGAGATGTTCATCCGTCGTATGGGCGCAATCCACAAGCGGGCCAGGGAAGAGCTAGACCAGATCCAGGCACGTCAGCGCGAACAGATGGAAAGCCTGGTCGATACGCTTGACGGCGTCGTCAATATTCTCGACGACTATACCGACGACACCGAACTTGGTGCGCGTGTTCGCCAATATCTGGCGCCGTCGGGCGACCTCGAACCATTGCGCGAAAGCTGTGCCGAGGTCCGGGCCTACAGCGGCAGAAATTATCTGCCGCTGCTGTGGAGGCATTTCAAGGCACATCGATCAGTACTACTACGTCTGGCGCATGCACTGGCATGGAGCTCGACCACCCAGTCCGAGTCCTTGCTGCAGGCAATGGAGGTCGTTTTCAGGAACGAATCGCTTCATCGCGAATGGATCAACGTCGAGGTCGATCTCAGCTTTGCTTCCGAGCGCTGGCGCAAGCTGGTTTTCCGCCCGCCCGAGAAGGGTGCGACGACAAACCGGCGTTATCTGGAACTGTGCGTACTGTCCGCCATGACGAGGGAACTGCGCAGCGGAGACCTGTGCGTAGCCGGCTCGGATGCCTTTGCAGACTATCGCGATTACCTGTTGCCCTGGCATGAATGTGAGAAGCGCCTGCCGGGATACAGCGAGAGGCTTGGCATTGCCGACAGCAGTGCCGGCTTTGTGGCGCAGCTGCGCGAATGGCTCTCCGATGCCGCACGCCAGTTGGATGAGCGTTTTCCCGAGAAGTCCGACCATGTGACGGTCAACAAGGCAGGTGAGTTTGTTGTCCGTCGCACCACGGCGACGGTCATCCCGGAAAGCGCGGTGGCCCTGCAAAAGGCGATCGTCAAGCGCATGCCTGTGCGCAATCTGCTGGACGTACTCGCCAATATCGAGCACTGGACACATTTCACACGACACTTTGGTCCGTTAAGCGGCAATGATCCCAAAATCCGCGACGCCGAACAGCGGTACCTGCTTACCATCTTCGCAATGGGGTGCAATCTTGGTCCCACCCAGGCCGCGCGCCACATGGGTGACAGGATCACGCCGCACATGATGTCGTTCGTCAACCGCCGGCACTTGAGTCTCGAACGCCTTGAGAGTGCACAACGCGAGCTGATCGAACTCTATCTCCGGCTTGACCTGCCGAAGCACTGGGGAGACGGCAAGACGGTGGCAGCCGACGGCACCCAGTACGACTTCTACGACAACAACCTGCTGGCAGGCTATCACTTCCGCTACCGGAAAATGGGCGCGGTCGCCTACCGCCACGTCGCCGACAACTATATCGCGGTATTCCGGCATTTCATCCCGCCGGGCATATGGGAAGCCATCTACGTGATCGAAGGGCTGCTTAAGGCTGGATTGAGCGTTGAGGCCGATACGGTGCACGCCGACACCCAGGGGCAGTCGGCTGCGGTGTTCGCCTTCACCTACCTGCTGGGCATCAAGCTGATGCCGCGGATTCGCAACTGGCAGGACCTCAAGCTGTATCGCGTGGATGCTGCGACCCGATACAAACATATCGATGATCTTTTCGCGGAAACGGTTGACTGGGAACTCATCGGGCGCCACTGGAAGGACCTGATGCAGCTCGCGCTGTCGATCCAGTCTGGAGCGATTTCATCGCCCCTTCTACTGCGCCGTTTCGGTGCGGCCAGTCCGAAAAATCGCCTGTCCCTGGCGGCCGAGGAGCTTGGCAAGGTGGTTCGCACGGTATTCCTGCTTGAGTGGCTCGGCAGCAACGAACTGCGACAGGAGATCACCGCCACAACCAACAAGGTCGAGTCCTATAATGGCTTTGCCAAGTGGTTTTCGTTCGGCGGAGATGTGTTGCCAGTCAATGACCCGGACGAGCAGCAGAAACGCCTGCGTTACAACGACCTGATGGCTTCGGCCGCGATCCTGCAGAACACGGTGGACATGATGCAGGCGTTGCGATCGATGGTGAATGAGGGCATTGAGGTCAATCCCGACGACATTGGATTCCTCAGTCCCTACCTCACCAGCAACCTGAAACGTTTTGGCAGGTACGAACTGGATTTTGGACACGTCGAGGGGTGGATACACGATCACCTGTTCGCCGGCCCGGTCCGTTCCCTGCGGAGATCCCGATCCCATGCCCGACCTTGAGACTCCCTATGGCATCGTCGATGCCGACGCGCTGGAATCATTGCAGCAGCGATACGACACGACCGTCATCCAGCAGGCCGTGGATCTTTTCGACACCATCCGCGCCCGCTGCGAGCCCGATGGTTTGCGTGACGATCTTCTGCGCCTGCACGCCATGGCGCATACCGTTATCAATGGCGCGAGCCTGTCGTGCTCGACGGATGACCTTACGCTGGTCGAACAGGCTGATTGCACCATCGAGGAACTCGAGGACTGGATCATGGTGCTCGAAAAAATGATTCTCGCCTTGCGCCCCCTGCAGGATCTGCGATCCGAAACGGACGAACCACTGTGAAGCCTGCCTCGTACAAGTGGCAGTTCGCCCAGCGTTTCCGGCGCCACGCTTTCGGCTGGCGCTCGGACGTACCGATCCAGCGTATCAAGGAAGCGCTCGCGGAGATCCGGCAGGTGGCGCGCGGCGATACAGTGCTTGCGGCAGAGGGCGCTGTGAAATTTCTGGAGAAAGTTTCGCCCGCGCTGGAACACGTCGACGGGTCGTCAGGTGCGATCGGCACGGCCGTGAATCGTGCGATCGAAACACTGGTCCCGGTCATTGCTGGCGCACAGGTCGACACAGTCACGCGCCAGGCCTGGCTCGAGCGGCTATGGGAAGCCATTCAGGATCAGGGCGTCCCCTATATCGAAGGTCTGTCGGACGAATGGGACACACTCTGCGTGACGCCCGAAATCGCCAGCGAGTGGGCCGACAGGTTTATTGATCTCGTCGAGCACGTCTGGTCCGAGGGGCCCGGGGGATATTTTGCGGGGACACCGATCTGTCTGGCTTCGCTATATGCAGCTGGGCGACATGCGCAGCTGATCGCACTGGTGGACCGCGCTCCGTTCAAGATGTGGCACTACCGACGCTGGGGCGTCAAGGCACTGCTTGCGATGGGCAGAAAGGCTGAAGCCGTGGCCTACGCGGAAAACACGCGCGGCCTCAACAGCCCGGACGGGCAGATTGCGAAAGCTTGCGAGGCGATCCTGCTGTCATCGGGTCTTGCCGACGAGGCATACCGGCGCTATGCATGCGAAGCGAACCAGGGCACCACCTACCTGGCAACTTTCCGTGCCATCGCAAAGAAGTATCCGCACATCGCGCAAGAGACCATCCTGAGCGACCTGGTTGCTGCGTCGCCGGGCGAGCCAGGGAAGTGGTTCGCGGCAGCCAAGGACGCAGGCCTGTTCAACCAGGCCATCAAGCTGGCCAATGCCAGCCCGACCGACCCCCGGACGTTGACGCGCGCGGCCAGGGACTTTGCGCAGAAGCAGCCGGGATTCGCCATGGCCGCCGGTCTCGCGGCGTTGCACTGGATCTCGATGGGCTACGGCTACGAGATCACAGGTGTCGATGTGCTCGATGCAAGCCGCGCCACGCTGCAGGCAGCGGAACACGCTGGCGTCGATCCCGAATCCGTGCGGCAGCAGATTCGCTTTCTGGCCTCCGGAACCTCTGTGCACGCGGACTTTTTGAGTCGCGCCCTGCAGGCGATCTAAGCCGGAAAATCATCGTGAAAAATCCTGGCGGGACGTCTTTCGTGATCGGTACAGAGATAACAGTTATTATCTCTGTATTGACATTTCTGGACTAAACTCCATGTCATGAAAACGCGTCTCCCGAACCCGGTCGCCGCCGACATGCCGAACGATTTTCCCGATGCCGACGCGCTTGCCGCGCTGCGCGCCTGGTACGAAGGCGCATCTTCGCGTGACGCGGCCAGCCGGTACCTGCGGGACCGGCTCGGTCAGGGGCAGTCTGCACGCGGCGTCATCGGCCAGATCCGCCGGCAGCTTGCGCTTTACGCCCGCAGCCGGCAGCGGGCGGATCTGGCGACGCTGTTCGAATGCCAGGCCCACAAGCGCAGACATCATGCCCGTGCCACCACGCAGGCAGTCGAAACGTTGCGCACGCTGCCTTTACCGACGCCGCATATCGGGGATGACATTACGCGCTGGTTGCCGGATCGCGCTGTCCGTGTCCTGCACGCGGCGGGCATCCGGACCCTGGCTGATCTCACGGTAAGGATTCCCCGCCGTCGTCAGTGGTGGAGTGCCGTTCCGGGGCTCGGCCCGGCCAGTGCAAAGCGGATCGAGGCATTCTTTGTCGCGCATCCAGCACTCACGGAGCGGGCTCGCGCACTGATCGTCGCCGACCGGCAGTCAGTCGTGACGCCATGGGAGCAACTCCGGCTACCGCATGAGGTTGACGGATCCGCAGGCGTGTTCCGCGCACCGCTGTCGACCTGTATCCTGGGCGTCGACAACGATTACGACGCCGTCCAGGCATGGCTTGCGTTGCACGAATCCCCGGCCACGCAGCGCGCCTACCGTAAGGAAGCCGAACGGCTGATCCTCTGGGCCATTGTTGCCCGCGGCAAGGCCCTGTCGTCCCTGACCACGCGGGATGCAACTGACTACAGGGCATTTCTGCGCAGACCCACCCCGCGCGAGCGCTGGGTTGGACCGCCGCGGCCGCGCACATCAACAGACTGGAGACCGTTTGTCGACAACCTCTCGGCGCGTTCGATTGCGCACGCGCTTGCCGTGCTCAGCGCCATGTTCCGCTGGCTGGTGGAGCAGCGCTATGTTGTGGCCAACCCATTTGCCGGCATCAAGGTGCGCGGCAGCAAGCGCGCCATGGCCGTGGAAACCGCGCACGCCTTCACCGAAGGAGAATGGCTGCTCACACGCACCATCGCCAACGGGCTTGAGTGGTCGTACGGCTGGCAGGCAGCCGCAGCGCAGCGACTTCGTTTCATGCTGGATTTCGGTTACGCGACGGGACTGCGGATCAGCGAGTTGGCCAATGCGACTCTGCGAAACGTCGAGGTCGACGCCGCAGGTGATCACTGGCTTCACGTCACCGGCAAAGGCGGCAAGCCAGCCAGGGTGACCTTGACACCGCTCGCTCGCGCGGCGCTGGACCGGTATCTGCAGGAGCGGGGCCTGGCGGTAAGCCGGGCGCGCTGGAACCCAGTCACGCCGCTGATCGGTAGCCTGGACGACGGCGATGCCGGCATCAAGCCTCTGCGGTTGTGGGAAGTCATGCGCAGGTTTTTCCGGCAAGCGGCGCAGATTATTGAAAACGACCATCCGCCGCTCGCCGAGAAACTCCGTCAGGCTACGCCGCACTGGATGCGGCACACGCATGCCACTCACGCTATCGCCAAGGGCGTCGAACTCAGCGCCGTCCGCGACAACCTTCGTCACGCATCGATCTCGACCACGTCGATTTATTTGCATGCTGACGATGTAAAGCGGGCGAGGCAGTTTGCGCAGGCCTTTACTGACTGATTCCGTTATTCCAAAACCAACGGAAACCTCGTCACCCTTATAACCTCAAGGCTTATGATCGCAATTCGACCGAATCTTGGTCAGGGGCCTAGCATGTGTCCCTTGCCACATACGGGGCAGTCGCGCAGTGACTTGCCGGTGAGTCGCTGGTAGCGGTCACGGTAGTCTTCCCTGGGCTCGACTGCGGCAGCGGCGGGAGCCTCGACACCGAGCAGCCGCCTGCAGGTGGCGAGCTTGTCGGCACGGTGGCAGTTGGCGAGCCACCCGTAGCTGCGAATGCGCTTGAAGCCGTCAGGTAGCACATGCAGCAGGAAGCGACGGATGAACTCGTCGGCGGTGAGCGTCATGGTTCTTTGTCTGGACTCGTGCCGATAGTCCTTCCAGCGGAACTGCACGGTGTGCCCGTCGAAGGCGAGCAGCCGGTTGTTGGAGATGGCGACGCGGTGGGTGTAGCGGCCCAGGTAATCGAGCACGTGTTCGGCACCGCCAAAGGGTGGCTTGGCGTAGACCACCCACTCCGCCCGTGCCGCGGGTGCAAGCCAGGCTGCGAATTCGACGGGATCGCTCAGGGACTCGAACTGACCGTGCAGGCGCAGCCCGCCGGCGTCGTAAGCGCGGCGCAGCTGTTCGAGAAACAGGCGGCGAAAGAGCCGTGACAGGACCCGCACGGACAGGAAGAAGCCGGGACGGCAGGCGATCCAGCGCTTGCCGTCCGGGGAGATGCCGCCGCCCGGCACAACGCAATGCACATGAGGGTGATGCTGCAGATTCTGTCCCCACGTATGCAGGATCGTGAGGAAGCCGATCTCGGCGCCCAGGTGCTTCGGATCGGCGGCGATCGTGCGCAACGTTTCGGCGCTGGCGCGAAACAGCAGATCGTAGAGCGTCCTCTTGTTCTGGAACGCGAGAGCGGCGATGGATTCGGGAAGCGTGAAGACGACATGGAAATACTCGGTCGAGGGGAGGAGTTCCGCATGCCGGCGTTCGAGCCATTGCGCGCGGGCGAGTGACTGGCACTTCGGACAGTGCCGGTTACGACACGAGTCGTAACTGATGCGCTGATAGCCGCATGCATCGCACTGCTCGAGATGGGCACCAAGCGCTGCGGTACGACACAGCTCGATGGCACTCATCACGCGTCGCTGCACACGACTGAGCCCCCCGGCATGGGATAGCCGGAAACTGGGCCCACACTGGCGGAAAATGTCCGCCACTTCGAGCGCCGGTCGCATGACTGCGCTCAGAAGTACTGGGGCGCAGGTGGCGGGAATGGAATGGGTGCAGGGTGCGGCAGCAGGTCGAAGGGACTGGTGGTGGCGCACACGGTGCTGGTGGCGACCCTCAAGTACCGGGACGTTGTCGATAGGGACCTGTGGCCCATCAGCAGCTGGATCCGGCGCACGTCAGTACCGGCTTCCAGCAGATGCGTGGCGAACGCGTGTCGCAAAGAATGGGGTGTCACGGGTTTGGTGATGCCGCTGCGCTTGCGTGCAAGCTCGCATGCGTCGCCCACGGCATGGCGGGTGATGGGCCGCCCCGCAATGCTGCCTGGAAAGAGCCATTCCTTCGGATGGGCGTCCTGCCAGTACAGTCTCAGGATCTCGAGCAGCCTGGGCGAGAGCATTACATAGCGATCCTTACGGTTCTTCCCCTGGTTCACACGGATCACCATGCGCTTGCTGTCGATATCAGTGACCTTCAGATGCACGACTTCGGAGACACGCAGTCCGGCGGCGTACGCGGTCATCAGGATGGTGCGGTGCTTGAGACTGGCGACCGACTCGAAGAAGGTGGTGATCTCCTCCAGGCTGAGGACGACTGGCAGTCGGAACGGCTTCTTCGGTAACGGAAAGTCCTCGTCGCTCCAGGGTCGCTTGAGCGTCACACGGTAGAGAAACCGGAGTGCGCCGATCGTTGCGCCGAGACTGGCGGGTGCCAGCTTGCGTTCTTCGCGGAGGTAGATGAGCCAGGCCCGAATCTCCTCGGGACCCAGCAGTTCGGGCGAACGGCGAAAGTGGCGGGCGAAACTGGCTACCTGAATCAGATAGGACTTCTGGGTATTCTCTGCAAGGTTGCGGATCTGCATGTCATGCAGCATGCGTTGGCGCAGTGGCGTCATGGCGAGCCTCCTGGAAGCAGTGGATGGAATGCCCAACCGGGCGTTCACATACTGCTCCCGGCGATACCACTCACCACCTCGCCGGGGTTCAGCGCCAGACAACCCTCTTCATGAAACGTCAGCCACGGACCTGTGCCTACCTCCCACTACCGCGTCAGCGGTTTAGTGTACGCCCATGATGGCGTGCCATTTGCAGGGTGAAAGTCCCTGCCGGAGTTGGCCACAGCTCCGTAGCTGAAGGTAACTGCGTCGTCGTGAGGCGGGGTGGGGAGTAACCGGAAGCGAACTGTCGGTCCGTAGGTTAACGAACCTGTTTCGGCGGGGTATGGCGGCGAGCCTGCACTAAAGTGGCGAAGCCTGGAAGTAACACAGCACGCTGTCGTGGCGGACAAAGCGGTGCGGTGGCGTACCACGTGTTTGAGGACGGAACGATGGGAAGGTGGCACGAAGCAAGTGGGGAGACCTGCCGGCGAGGTGAACGCTGGCAGGAGTCAGAGTCCCGATAGTACTGCACACGGAAGAGTCGAGCCGTGGAGACCTGCGTCAGAGCAAAAGGCGCACTAGGGAAGCGGGGCAGGAAAGTTGATAGCAAAAGACCGGAAGGAAGCAAAGATGAAGATCGAAGCATCGCCAGTGTCGGAAACGACTAGACGAGATGCAGACGCGCTGGGAAGCTGCGTGCAGCGGAAATTCGCGTCAGCTTCAATCTGGACGGACGCTATGTTGGCTGCTCTACGAAATGGAGTTAAAGGAGGTAAGTGGCACAGTTTGATTGACAAGGTGTTTCGCCTGGACACGCTCGCGCTGGGGTGGACTCAGGTCGAGAAGAACGCCGGGGCGGCGGGAGTGGACCGCATGAGCGTGAAGCGATTCGCGCAAGCGCGGGACCGCTACCTTGCCGAACTGGCGCAAGCATTGCAGGATGGTAGCTATCGCCCGCAGCCGGTGCGGCGTGTCTACATACCGAAAGGTAAAGGACGTCGTCCGCTCGGTATACCCGCTGTAAAGGATCGCGTCGTTCAGGCGGCCCTGAAGCTGGTAATCGAGCCGATCTTTGAGCATGAGTTCGAGCCGAGAAGCTACGGCTTTCGCCCGGGCTTGGGTTGCAAGGATGCGCTGCGCGAAGTGGACCGGCATGTGAAAGCGGGCTACTGCTGGGTGGTCGATGCCGACCTGCAAAGCTATTTTGACTCGATTCCACACTCACCTCTTCTTGCGAGAGTGGCAGGGCGAATCTCGGACGGCCGGGTTCTGGAACTCATCCAGTACTTTCTCAAGCAAGACATCATGGAAGACATGACGCGTTGGACGCCGACTTCCGGCAGTCCTCAAGGGGCGGTTGTCAGCCCCTTGTTGGCAAATCTGTACCTGCACGAGCTTGACGTGGAAATGCGACAGGTAGGGCTGGTCATGGTGCGCTACGCGGATGACGCCGTGGTGTTATGCCGTACACGTGAGGAAGCGGAAGCTGCGCTCACTCGCATGCGGGCTTGGGTGGATGCGAACGGCTTGACACTGCACCCTGACAAAACCCACGTTGGGGATTGCCGGCTGGAGGGTCATGGGTTCGAGTTTCTGGGTTACCGGTTCGAGGCGGGTCAACGTTGGGTGCGCAAGAAGAGCCTCATGGGGCTACGGGATAAAATCCGGGCCCTGACCAAGCGTAACAGGGGTGACTCGATCGAGGACATCATTACGTCGCTCAATCCACTCCTGCGTGGTTGGTTCGGCTATTTCCAGCAGGCCCACCGATACACCTTCTCGTCCGTCGACGGCTTTGTTCGTCGCCGCCTTCGAGCGATCCTGCGTCGACAGCTTCATCGTCCGGGTCAGGGTCGATGCCTTCGCGATCACACGCGATGGCCAAATGCCTTTTTCGCTAATCTTGGGCTGTTCACGATGTCCGCAGCCCTTGAATCAGCGCGCCAATCCCGATGTGGAAACAACTGACTGGAGAGCCCGTCGCGGGAAAACCGCACACCGGGTTCGGAGGGAGGGGACGGCGACCGCCGTTTCCTACCCCTATACAACGTAAGTGGTGTCCTCCAGTGGCAATCCAACCACAGGAGGTTTTATGGATGCACTCGCTTCAATCCGTCCAGCAGCAACTTCATGGCTGCTCCGCAGCAACATCGCCGAACTCGTTCAACCGTTCCGGGAACGACTGGTGGAGCGTCGCTATGCCAGCAAGGTTGTGCGCTCCTATACGTACTGCCTGGCCCACTTTGCGCATTGGGCGCAGCGACGTCCCGGTGGCGCAATCGCGTCAGTCGAGCGTTCCGAACTCTTCCTTGACCGACATCTCGCCAATTGCTGTTGTCCGCCAGAGGTGTCTCGCGATCGGGGTCATCATCATGCAGCACTAACGCATCTGAGGGCACTACTTCACGAGCAAGACATCCCTATCACCGAGGGACGCAATGACATCGTTGACGAGGAGTTGCGGCATTACGACGACTATATGCGCCTGGCAAGAGGGCTAGCTCCGACCACGCGTGCCTTGCGCCTGCGCACCTTGCGGCCATTCATTGAGCAGCGCGTGAGCGCCGATCGAACCGATCTGCTACCGCTTACTGCAGATCATCTGCGCCAGTTCTTCACCGAGATGCTCCAGCGATGGAGTGTCGCCAGCGCCGGAACGTTGGCCGGCGCGCTGCGCAGCTACCTCCGGTATCGCGCCTCACATGGCGACGCTGTGAATCACTTGGTCTCGGCGATCTCTCGCCCGCCGAACTGGCGACTGGCACCGTTACCACAAACGCTCACGGCGGCCGAGACGACCAGACTGCTCGGTGCATTCGGCCCCGGCGTTGCTTCGGCACGGCGCGGCTACGCGATGGTCAGGTGTCTCGTGGACCTAGGTCTGAGATCCAGCGAAGTCGTTGGCCTGGGCCTCGACGATATCGACTGGAAGAGCGGCACCGTGAGGCTGTGCCGAAACAAGTCGCGCCGAGTCGACATACTGCCGCTGCCGCACAGCACGGGAAGTGCGATTGCCTCCTACCTCCAACATGAGCGGCCTTCATGCGCAAGTCGTCACCTTTTTGTGCGCTGTCGCGCCCCGCTGGAGCAACCGATCGGGGCAGCAACGGTGCGACGTGTCCTTCTCGAGGCTTTTCAACGCTGCGGACTACCTCCAGTGCGGGCGCACGCGTTACGCAACACGCTCGCGGAACGCCTGCTCGATCATGGCGGAACGCTCAAGGACGTGGCCGACATCCTGCGTCATCGCGAGCTCAACACCACGATGATCTACGCGAAGGTGAACAATGCCGCCCTTGCCGAAGTTGCCATGCGGTGGCCGGGGAGCGCGTCATGAGCATTGACAACACCACTATGCTCGCTGCAGTGCAACGGTATCTGGATGAGCGCCGCGGCCTCGGTTTCAAGATGCGTTGCGGCAGCGAACTGCTACGATTTGCGCGTTACGCGGATGCCCGTGATCATCGGGGGCCGTTGACACTCGACCTCCAGCTCGACTGGGCACAAGACGGGGTGCTGGGCTGCGGCCCAGAGACGTGGCACCGGCGGTTGAAGGTCCTGCGGCCGTTTTCGAAGCACTACCGGCAGTTCGAGCCAGAGTCGGTCGTTCCCGATGCTTTCACGTTTGGACGGGGCCATCAACGGCTAGCGCCACACATCTATTTCGAGTACGAGATCGGCGCCTTGCTGCAGGCAGCAGGCCAGCTGACACCGATCGGCGGCCTGCGACCCGTCACGTATCAGACGTTGTTCGGGCTGCTTGCGTCGACCGGGATGAGGGTGTCGGAGGCACGCAACCTGCAAGCCGACGACGTCGACTTGCACAACGGCTGGCTTGTTATTCGGCAGACGAAGTATCGGAAGTCGCGCCGCTTGCCCTTGCATGCCAGCGTGGTGCAAGCCTTGCGGGAGTACGAGATCATTCGCGATTGTACCGTGCCACGTACTGCCGGCATGGCCTTTTTCCTGAGTCAGGCAGGAACCCCCCTTACTCAATCGATCGTCAACCACACCTTCGGACTGCTGCGCCGCAAGTTGGCCTGGGTGCCTCGCGGTGGGCATCCGATGCCTCGTATCCATGACATGAGGCACACGTTCGCCGTCCGGCGCATGCAACGGTGGCATGAAGACGGCACCACGATGGACCAGTGTCTCTTCTGGCTGTGCACCTACCTCGGCCACGCCAAGATCTCCGACACGTATTGGTACCTGACCGGTACGCCACAGCTCATGGAGCAGGTAGGCATCAAGTTCGAGCGCTTCGCTCTGGGCAAGGAGGCTACCCATGCGTAAGTCTGGCTCCGCTTCCTTTCCCGCCCTCGTTCAGGAGTTCTTCACCGAGTACATGACGAATCAGCGGGCACTGAGTCCACGCACCGTCGCGTCTTACCGGGACTCGTTTGCCTTACTCCTGGCATTTGCCGAGGCACGCCTGGGTAAGCCGCCTACGACGTTGCAACTAGCCGACCTGGACCACCGCCTGATCGCCGAGTTTCTCGATCACCTGGAGCAAGAGCGCGGCAACTGCGTGCGCAGCCGTAACATTCGCCTGGCCGCGATCCGGTCATTCTTGCGGTTCGCCGCGAGGCGCGATGTTACATGCATACACCTGGTCGAACAAGCGCTAGCCGTGCCCATGAAGCGCTATGAGCGGCCGATGCTCGGATACCTCACTCGTGAGCAGATGCTGGCCATCATCGACGTCCCGGCGACTTCATGGCTTGGCCAGCGCGATCGACTGCTCCTAGCCATGCTGTACAACACCGGGGCACGCGTGTCGGAGATTGTTGGCATTCGCGTCAATGACGTGGTTCTTGGCGAGAGTTCTTGCGTGCACCTGCACGGCAAGGGCCGCAAGCAGCGATCGGTGCCACTTTGGAAG
Source organism: Paraburkholderia aromaticivorans (assembly GCF_002278075.1). NCBI lineage: Bacteria > Pseudomonadati > Pseudomonadota > Betaproteobacteria > Burkholderiales > Burkholderiaceae > Paraburkholderia > Paraburkholderia aromaticivorans. The sequence goes on from NZ_CP022993.1 coordinate 27,808, forward strand.
ACGACCGCTCGGGAGGTCCGCGCCTGGTTGCGCACGAACGGCGAACCCAGCGCGGATGCACCGCTGTTGCCCACGCGCGACGGCCGGCATATGACCCGAGCGAACGTAGCCCAGCGTCTTCACCTGGCCGCGCGGGATGCAATGGCGCGAGGCACGGATCTTCAGCTCGACGCTGTGTCGCCGCACGCCGTGAGGCATTCCACGGCAATGCACTTGCTTCAGTCTGGTGTTGACATCGGCGTGATCGCGTTGTGGCTTGGCCACGAGAGCCCTGTGACAACACACGCGTATGTGGAAGCGAATCTGACGATGAAGGAACAGGCGTTGGCCAAGCTCGAGCCGCCGCAATTCGGACGCAAACGCTATCGACCGCCCGATGCTCTGCTGCGCTTTCTGCAGGACCTCTGATTATGCGAATCGGCCGACACGTCTTTGGCAAAGGGTGTGCGCGTGCCGGCCGACTTCACTGCTATACCACTTCGCATAAGCCGTCGCTTCGCATAATTCCTCATGTATAGGGGTAGGAAACGGCGGTCGCCGTCCCCTCCCTCCGAACCCGGTGTGCGGTTTTCCCGCGACGGGCTCTCCAGTCAGTTGTTTCCACATCGGGATTGGCGCGCTGATTCAAGGGCTGCGGACATCGTGAACAGCCCAAGATTAGCGAAAAAGGCATTTGGCCATCGCGTGTGATCGCGAAGGCATCGACCCTGACCCGGACGATGAAGCTGTCGACGCAGGATCGCTCGAAGGCGGCGACGAACAAAGCCGTCGACGGACGAGAAGGTGTATCGGTGGGCCTGCTGGAAATAGCCGAACCAACCACGCAGGAGTGGATTGAGCGACGTAATGATGTCCTCGATCGAGTCACCCCTGTTACGCTTGGTCAGGGCCCGGATTTTATCCCGTAGCCCCATGAGGCTCTTCTTGCGCACCCAACGTTGACCCGCCTCGAACCGGTAACCCAGAAACTCGAACCCATGACCCTCCAGCCGGCAATCCCCAACGTGGGTTTTGTCAGGGTGCAGTGTCAAGCCGTTCGCATCCACCCAAGCCCGCATGCGAGTGAGCGCAGCTTCCGCTTCCTCACGTGTACGGCATAACACCACGGCGTCATCCGCGTAGCGCACCATGACCAGCCCTACCTGTCGCATTTCCACGTCAAGCTCGTGCAGGTACAGATTTGCCAACAAGGGGCTGACAACCGCCCCTTGAGGACTGCCGGAAGTCGGCGTCCAACGCGTCATGTCTTCCATGATGTCTTGCTTGAGAAAGTACTGGATGAGTTCCAGAACCCGGCCGTCCGAGATTCGCCCTGCCACTCTCGCAAGAAGAGGTGAGTGTGGAATCGAGTCAAAATAGCTTTGCAGGTCGGCATCGACCACCCAGCAGTAGCCCGCTTTCACATGCCGGTCCACTTCGCGCAGCGCATCCTTGCAACCCAAGCCCGGGCGAAAGCCGTAGCTTCTCGGCTCGAACTCATGCTCAAAGATCGGCTCGATTACCAGCTTCAGGGCCGCCTGAACGACGCGATCCTTTACAGCGGGTATACCGAGCGGACGACGTCCTTTACCTTTCGGTATGTAGACACGCCGCACCGGCTGCGGGCGATAGCTACCATCCTGCAATGCTTGCGCCAGTTCGGCAAGGTAGCGGTCCCGCGCTTGCGCGAATCGCTTCACGCTCATGCGGTCCACTCCCGCCGCCCCGGCGTTCTTCTCGACCTGAGTCCACCCCAGCGCGAGCGTGTCCAGGCGAAACACCTTGTCAATCAAACTGTGCCACTTACCTCCTTTAACTCCATTTCGTAGAGCAGCCAACATAGCGTCCGTCCAGATTGAAGCTGACGCGAATTTCCGCTGCACGCAGCTTCCCAGCGCGTCTGCATCTCGTCTAGTCGTTTCCGACACTGGCGATGCTTCGATCTTCATCTTTGCTTCCTTCCGGTCTTTTGCTATCAACTTTCCTGCCCCGCTTCCCTAGTGCGCCTTTTGCTCTGACGCAGGTCTCCACGGCTCGACTCTTCCGTGTGCAGTACTATCGGGACTCTGACTCCTGCCAGCGTTCACCTCGCCGGCAGGTCTCCCCACTTGCTTCGTGCCACCTTCCCATCGTTCCGTCCTCAAACACGTGGTACGCCACCGCACCGCTTTGTCCGCCACGACAGCGTGCTGTGTTACTTCCAGGCTTCGCCACTTTAGTGCAGGCTCGCCGCCATACCCCGCCGAAACAGGTTCGTTAACCTACGGACCGACAGTTCGCTTCCGGTTACTCCCCACCCCGCCTCACGACGACGCAGTTACCTTCAGCTACGGAGCTGTGGCCAACTCCGGCAGGGACTTTCACCCTGCAAATGGCACGCCATCATGGGCGTACACTAAACCGCTGACGCGGTAGTGGGAGGTAGGCACAGGTCCGTGGCTGACGTTTCATGAAGAGGGTTGTCTGGCGCTGAACCCCGGCGAGGTGGTGAGTGGTATCGCCGGGAGCAGTATGTGAACGCCCGGTTGGGCATTCCATCCACTGCTTCCAGGAGGCTCGCCATGACGCCACTGCGCCAACGCATGCTGCATGACATGCAGATCCGCAACCTTGCAGAGAATACCCAGAAGTCCTATCTGATTCAGGTAGCCAGTTTCGCCCGCCACTTTCGCCGTTCGCCCGAACTGCTGGGTCCCGAGGAGATTCGGGCCTGGCTCATCTACCTCCGCGAAGAACGCAAGCTGGCACCCGCCAGTCTCGGCGCAACGATCGGCGCACTCCGGTTTCTCTACCGTGTGACGCTCAAGCGACCCTGGAGCGACGAGGACTTTCCGTTACCGAAGAAGCCGTTCCGACTGCCAGTCGTCCTCAGCCTGGAGGAGATCACCACCTTCTTCGAGTCGGTCGCCAGTCTCAAGCACCGCACCATCCTGATGACCGCGTACGCCGCCGGACTGCGTGTCTCCGAAGTCGTGCATCTGAAGGTCACTGATATCGACAGCAAGCGCATGGTGATCCGTGTGAACCAGGGGAAGAACCGTAAGGATCGCTATGTAATGCTCTCGCCCAGGCTGCTCGAGATCCTGAGACTGTACTGGCAGGACGCCCATCCGAAGGAATGGCTCTTTCCAGGCAGCATTGCGGGGCGGCCCATCACCCGCCATGCCGTGGGCGACGCATGCGAGCTTGCACGCAAGCGCAGCGGCATCACCAAACCCGTGACACCCCATTCTTTGCGACACGCGTTCGCCACGCATCTGCTGGAAGCCGGTACTGACGTGCGCCGGATCCAGCTGCTGATGGGCCACAGGTCCCTATCGACAACGTCCCGGTACTTGAGGGTCGCCACCAGCACCGTGTGCGCCACCACCAGTCCCTTCGACCTGCTGCCGCACCCTGCACCCATTCCATTCCCGCCACCTGCGCCCCAGTACTTCTGAGCGCAGTCATGCGACCGGCGCTCGAAGTGGCGGACATTTTCCGCCAGTGTGGGCCCAGTTTCCGGCTATCCCATGCCGGGGGGCTCAGTCGTGTGCAGCGACGCGTGATGAGTGCCATCGAGCTGTGTCGTACCGCAGCGCTTGGTGCCCATCTCGAGCAGTGCGATGCATGCGGCTATCAGCGCATCAGTTACGACTCGTGTCGTAACCGGCACTGTCCGAAGTGCCAGTCACTCGCCCGCGCGCAATGGCTCGAACGCCGGCATGCGGAACTCCTCCCCTCGACCGAGTATTTCCATGTCGTCTTCACGCTTCCCGAATCCATCGCCGCTCTCGCGTTCCAGAACAAGAGGACGCTCTACGATCTGCTGTTTCGCGCCAGCGCCGAAACGTTGCGCACGATCGCCGCCGATCCGAAGCACCTGGGCGCCGAGATCGGCTTCCTCACGATCCTGCATACGTGGGGACAGAATCTGCAGCATCACCCTCATGTGCATTGCGTTGTGCCGGGCGGCGGCATCTCCCCGGACGGCGAGCGCTGGATCGCCTGCCGTCCGGGCTTCTTCCTGCCCGTGCGGGTCCTGTCACGGCTCTTTCGCCGCCTGTTTCTCGAACAGCTGCGTCGCGCTTACGACGCCGGCGGGCTGCGCCTGCACGGTCAGTTCGAGTCCCTGAGCGATCCCGTCGAATTCGCAGCCTGGCTTGCACCCGCGGCACGGGCGGAGTGGGTGGTCTACGCCAAGCCACCCTTTGGCGGTGCCGAACACGTGCTCGATTACCTGGGCCGCTACACCCACCGCGTCGCCATCTCCAACAACCGGCTGCTCGCCTTCGACGGGCACACCGTGCAGTTCCGCTGGAAGGACTATCGGCACGAGTCCAGACAAAGAACCATGACGCTTACCGCCGACGAGTTCATCCGTCGCTTCCTGCTGCATGTGCTACCTGAGGGCTTCAAGCGCATTCGCAGCTACGGGTGGCTCGCCAACTGCCACCGTGCCGACAAGCTCGCCACCTGCAGGCGGCTGCTCGGCGTCGAGGCTCCCGCCGTTGCCGCAGTCGAGCCCGGGGAAGACTACCGTGACCGCTACCAGCGACTCACCGGCAAGTCACTGCGCGACTGCCCCGTATGTGGCAAGGGACACATGCTCCGCATCGAAGACATGCCCGGCAGCCTTCCACGAGCCCCGCCAGGTCCCACCCATGCGCGCTAGTTGCCATCGCACCTGTTTCCGTACACGTTCGCCTTTCCTGACGAGGCCAACGCGGCTGCACTCGTGCCTTCGATCTGCTGGCGCACCAGCGTACTCCAAAATGGCGGGTGATTTGCCGGTTCACGCGCACATTCGCGCTTCCTTTACACGTGATGTTTCCCACTCTCGCCGGAAGTCCGTGTGTGATCGCCCCTGCAAGACTTCACAAATTACCGCGGCGGTCATTCAATGCCCATAGCGGCCACCGCCTGTGGAGCGGTTTAGCACAAACATTGAGTTTTAGATTCGCTGCTCTCACTGAGCGCCGTCATTCAACGCAGTTTCGAAAAAGCATTTTTGATTTTTTGTATCACATGGCCGTGAACGTCCTTCACATCTGTAAGTCCGCTCTTCACAGCAGACCAAGATTCGTCCCCAGCATCTCTAACCTCACCGATCCGCCGCTGGAATTTCTGTGCCTCGTCGGTAAGATGCCGCATCGCGGCGTCAAGGTCTCCGCGCGCCTTCTCCACAACATCTGCCGCTTGGTCGTGCAAGTTCTTCAGGGTAGTCTCCCATGCTTGGTGCTGAGCTCGCGCTCGCGCAAGAACGACGTTACGTACAGTGTCTGCATGATCCTTGGCAGCGGATAGAAAGTCACGGAAAGCCAATTCGACTTCGACCCACTCAGTGTCGATTGCTTTCTGAATTACTTCGCCCCTTTGCTTTGCCGCAACCGTCTCGAGACGCAGATCATCTACATATCCATTTAACTTGGTACGCGCCTCCCTCAAGCGGGTCAGTGCGCGATCAGCTTCTTCGCGCGCGCTGTCGTTCAGATTCCCGGACGATGTTTCGAGTTCAGAGATGGTAATATCTAGCTCGTCAAGCCTCTGTTTTGCCCAAGTGATGGCATTGTGTACATACGACTTTTCGCTCATAATTCTCCCCTGCGAATATTAAGGTGAAAATGGAATGCTGCGAATGCGGCGCCTGACATGCAGGCGCCGCCCCGTTCATCCTGACGTAAAACGCCGACTAGACAGGCGCCAAGCCTCGAACAAGACTTAGAAGCGGTGACGAATGCCAACCGTTGCCGAGACTTGATTCGGGGTCGACGACATGCCAACGCCGGTGATCGGAGCGCCAAGGCCGGTGCCGCCCAGATCGGACGCGTGAACGTATTCACCTTGCAGGTACACGTCCGTACGCTTCGACAGCGAGTACGCCGCTTGCAGGCCGACCTGTTCGAACTTGGGCTTCACGCCATCAAGGCGAGCGTCCGTGTACGTGAACTCACCAGCCAGGTTCAGGGCCGGGGTCAGTGCGTAACGGCCATTCAGCTCATAGTTGTTGAAGCGAGCGTAGTTACCAATTCCAACGCCCTTGGTCGCGCTGATTGCGCCGCCCGAGATACCAGATGCGTTTTCAAGCTTCGTTTGCGTGAACACGAAGCCAACCGTTGCCGGACCGAACGCGTAGTTCAAGCCAGCACCGAACGTGCGCTGCAGGCCTGCTACGAACGTGTTGTCGCCCGCGACAGCGCCGCCACTGTTCGACAGCGCCGCAGCGGCTCCTGCACCCGTTACTGAGTTGTTCAACTGCAAGTAAGCTGCAGCAACGTTCAACGGACCGTAGTTATACGATGCGCCGACGCTGTAAGCGCGGTTGTTCGAGAAGCCAGCAGCCTGGTTCGAGAAGCCGTACTGTGCGCCGAACTTGAAGCCAGCGTAGTTCGCGCTCTGGTACTTGACCGAGTTGTTGATACGGAACGAGTTGTCGAGGTTGTCGTTGTCGAACGGGTGCGCGAACTGCGTGCCGCCGTACTGCGTGCCGGTCAGAGCCAACGGGCCGAGATAGTCGACCACGGAGTCGTATTGACGACCGAGAGTCACAGCGCCGTATTGGATGCTCGACAGACCAACGAATGCCTGACGGCCGAACTGACGACCACCTTGACCCAGCGTGCCGTTAGCAATGCTGAAGCCGTTTTCCAACGTGAAGATTGCCTTCAGGCCACCGCCGAGGTCTTCAGCGCCGCGCAGGCCCCAACGGCTGCCGTTCACCGCGCCGCTCGTCATCTTGAAGTTATGTTGGCCGCCTTGATTATTTGTGTACGTCAGGCCAGCGTCGATCAAACCATACAGCGTCACACTGCTTTGAGCGTGAGCGGCGGTTGCAAATACGCCCGAAAGGGCGGCGACCATGAGAGTCTTTTTCATCTTTGTAACTCCGAGAGCAATTTGGGTCTGACAACCCAGGCTTTTGAAGGAAACCTTTAGGACTTACGCAAAACGCATTGGGACCGACGGATTTTTGAGTTCACGGCGGAGGAAATCATCGAGCATTTCGTGTTTGACCTGGTAGAGCGTACGCTTCGTCTGTCGCGCGATGTCGGCCAGGCGGACCCACACCAGCACGGCGCTGGCGATATGGTTTCGCTGGATGCGCGCCTTGCGGCACGGGCAACGCTGAAGGCCCGTAAGTTGCTTGACCTCGCGGTGAAACTGCTCGATCTTCCAGCGCAGGCCACACGCGTCTTGTGTCGCCTGAGAGGAGTCCTGAGTGAGGTCGTTGGTCACGACCCAGTCCGTGCGGTGTGTGGACACCTCGACCCGGAACAGCTTCACCTTGTGATGTTTCGGAAAGCCCCTGATTTTGATTGTCTTGCCGTGCGCGAGAGTCTCAGCATCCCATTCCAGCGAATCAACATGCCGGTAGGGCGATTTGCCTCCGGAGTCGTCGACCAGCCGGTTGCTCCGCAACGGGCAGTAGTACGTCTTGCCCAGCGACTCGATGAACAGCATCAGATCCTTCGTGGCGTACCACGTATCCATCAGGACGCGGCGAAACGGCAAGCCCTTGTGATGAACCGCATTGGTCAGCATGTCGCGCACGTGATCGAGCTTGGACCTGCCATCGCCGTCCGGATCGTAGATGCGGTAATCGATGACCCAGTATTCTCCGCTGTGCGGGTTCACGTAGACGCAGTTCACCACGCCGATGCCCTTGATGAGGCCGTGAGCGTTGCCGCTGTATTGGCGCCGCACGAGCTCGATCTTGTGCGAGAAATCCTTGTCGGTCACGGAGTCGTCGAACACGATGCAGCCGTCGTCATGCGGGACGATCTGCGCGCGCACGTTGTCCCACACGAGGCGCGGCGTCATGTGCTCGCGGCGCAAAAACCGGTTGATGGCATCGTGGCTCATATCGTCGACGTGGTCGGCAAAGTTGGTCAGCGTGCAGTTGGTCGGGCTCGTCAGCAGGTACTGGCAGTAGCCCAGGCGGCTCAGATGTTTCGTCATGCCCTCAACATTACGAAACTCCGCGCCGCTCCGGGTTTACGTCGTTTTGTAACAATTCGTGTCCGCGTTCACGCGCGGCTTTTTGCGTAAGTCCTAACTCAATGACTTGAACTTCTCTGCGATCCCAGCTTCGTTCTCATCCATCCCTTCATCCTATCCGGGCACGTCAACTTGTAAAAGTTATTTTTTGACAGTTCCTAAGTCCTACAATATTGTCAACTTCCTGGTCTTCGTACCGCCGAAGTGCCGATGCGTTGGGAAAGCCTCGAGAGTGAGATGTGTTTGACCCCCTCACAGTAAGGCACTGCTGCTACCGATGGATTGCGCCTCGGCGCGTGAGCTGTCGCTGACGCGCAACGGCGCCTTTCGCATAGAGGCGACGTCAGCCGACATAGATGCGGCCATATAACTCACGCACGTTCCGTTCGACCTCCTCGAGGCGGGGGCCGATATGCGTCGTCAGCAATTCGACGACCGCGTCGGCATCCCGCCGCTTTAGCGCGCTGTAAATCTGCCGGTGTTCCTTCTGCCCGGCCGCAAAGCGCGAGGCACCTACACCTAGATAGCGTAGTGCGCGAATCCGTATATTGACGGACCGAAGCGCGTTGAGCATTTCGGAGTTGCCCGACAGACTCATGATCGTTTCATGAAAAAGCTCGTCGTAGGGCACTACACGTGGAATTTCGAACGGTTGTGACTCAATGCCCGTGAACTGCCGCAACACGGCGCCGACCCTGTCAATGTCTTCGTCACTGCTCTTCACGACGGCAATCCTCGCGCCCGCGGATTCGAGGGCGAGCCTCAATTCATAAAGTTCGTAGATCTCACGCGGTTTAATGACCTTCCGGAAAAAACCTTTCGTCGGCACGAAGTCCAGCACGTTCTCAGAGACCAGACGGTTCATTGCCTCCCGTAGTGGCGTCCGGCTCACGCCCAGTTCGCGCGACAGCGAGCTTTCGTTCAGGCGTTCGCCGGGCCGGAGCTGGAAGCTGTGCACCATCGCCATAATCGCGTCGTAGCTCCGCTGGACCGCGGTTTCGCCGACCGGCGCTTGAGTAGTGCTTTTCAAGAGACTGTCTCCGGGAACGGGTCGCAACGGTATGCGCGCGAGGGGTTTCCAAAGGCGCTTTTCGAGCGTTCATTGTCGGGTAGCAGCGACGCATTGCTACGTCGCCGCCCCCTCTCAAGAAACCATTTTAAGCACATGATTTGATTGCTTGTTTTCAAGCGGATTGTCCTTGTGCCTGAATTGGGACGAGTTCGAGACCCATGGCTGCGGCTTTTCTCCTGAGGTGGTAGATCACGCGCTGCTGGTAGCGTTCTTCGTAGTAGGCCTGCCCCTGATCGACATAGGCGGTGCCTTTGGTCAGCATGGCGTAGACCAGGTGGGCGAGCTTGTGTGCGACCGCTGTCACGGCCTTGCCCTTGTCCAACCGCCCGCACATTCGACGATAGTAGGCGCCCAGAGCCGACTGACTGGGGCGGAGTGCAGCGGCAGCCAGTTTCAGAGCTTGAGCAGCGCGATTAGCGTTGCCCTTGGTGGCCCCTGACAGGCGCTTGCCTCCAGAGATCTTGGTGCCAGGAGACAAGCCCAGCCATGAGGCGAAGTGCTTGGCGTTCCGAAAGCGCGACAGATCTGGGCCGATCTCGGCGATTACCTTGAGTGCGGTCGTAATGTCGATGCCGTCAATCGCGGTCAGGTCAACGCCGCAGATGCGGAAGAGATAGGTGCGTGCATCAAACTTAGGGGCATTTTTGGCCTTGCCGACGCGGCGCCTGGACGGCCCGGGTTCAGCTTCGCTCCGGCTCAACGCCATAAGCATGCTCTCCAGTTGGACGGCACAGCGCTGTAGCGCTTTGGAATAAGCATCAAATAGCTCAACCGCCTGGGTCAAGGCGAACAGGTGTTCTTCCCGCCAGTTGCCCTGCAACGACTTGGCGATCTCTTCTTTGCTCGCCTCGATCCGGCCGTTTTTGAGGTCCGCCAGCTTCAGCGGGTCGCGCTCGCCGGCGATGATCGCGCGCAGAATCTTCTGACCTGGCTCACCGACAACGTCAGAAATTACATTGGCCAACTGTACATTCATGAGCGTCAGCGCTTTCTGCATATGCTGCACATGCCGCGACTGGTAGGACAGCAGCATTGCGCGCTGACGCATCACTGAGCGTAATGCGCAAATCTCGTCCTTGGGACGAAACGCTCCAGACAGTAGTCCGTAGCTCATCAGTTGCTGTAGCCACTGGCAGTCGAGCACGTCGGACTTGCGGCCCGAGACGTTTTTCACGTGGCGGGCATTGACCAGAAATACATTCAGGCCTCGCGACTCCAGCAACTCGAACAGGGTAATCCAGTACACCCCGGTCGACTCCATAGCCACTGTGTCAATGCCGCACGAAACCAACCAATCCGCCAGGTGCTCCAGGTCTTCGGTGAAGCTCCTGAATTCCCGAACTGGCTCATCGTCGCGGTCTGGCGGTACGGAGACAAAGTGACTCGCCGAGCCAACATCAATCCCCGCTGCATTGGGGTTGGCAATTTCCATCCTCTTTAACTGGCTGCGCTGCGCCATTGACTACTCCCTCATATGTGGAAGAGTGCCGCGCCGCCGACGGTACGTCGTCATTGCTCATCCGTTGAGTGAAGGACACGATTGTGAAGGTAGCCAGCCTTCAACCACTTCCGCAATATCGCCTTGTCCGTGGGGATGTTGGCGATCAGCCAGTCATGCGAGATTTCGTCGAAGCAGCTGCGGATGTCAGCCTCTAGAATCCACTGAGCGCAAGCACGGCCGCCCAATGCTATGAAGCACTGACCGATCGCATCGTGCGTGGACCGGGCAGACCTGAATCCATATGAATTGGGGTCTGCCGTCGTTTCCGCGATGGGCTCGAGGGCGAGCAGATGCAGCGCCTGCCACGCTCTGTCGATCATGCACGGAATTCCAAGGGGCCGCATCTTTTTCCCGTCGGCCTTGGGGATGTATATCCGCCTCAACGGACGCGGCTGGTAGCCGCGCCGATTGAGCGACGACACTGCTCTGAGCTTGGCTCCCGGCGTTGACCATATGACGCCATCAATGCCGGGAGTACGTTTGCCGCGATTACCAGTCACCCGTTTCACGGCGAGTGCCTTGCCGCTGAACGAGTGGGTCAGCAACCATTGCAGGGATTTCACCTTGCTATGTTTGCCGGCCTGTTCGGCCTTCACGATGCGTGCTTGCAGCCGTCGAACCTCGCGATGACATTTGACCCAATCAATGCGGTGCCAATGTGTCGCGCGGTCGGAGGACGCACCCGCGCCGAGTTGATGCACAGTCATCTGCTTTTCCTCCTTGAACGGTTAATCAAGCTGTCTCGTGACGAAAGACCATGCGGAAGTCTGCCCGCTTTCGCGTGGGATGATGTTGTCGTGTAACGCAACCCCTATCCGACCCATTACAGGTCAGTCTTCGCTTTTTCCGCACTCCCATGCCCGCACCGCCATCAGCCTTCCTCGCGGTCGGCCTGCCCGATTGGGCGGCTGTACGGGGTTTCCGTGTTCCACACAGCTCGCAAGAATGGTTTAGGTTCCGCCTTTTCACCGGCAGCGTTGTCGTCCGTGCCGCCCCACTATACAAAGAGCGGACCCGCTACTTCCCATTTTGGGTCAGGCCTGTCAGTGTCTTTGGCCTGTTTGCGATGACGGTGTTTAAACAGCGATTCAGATGCCTTAACCTTGCCATCCAGTCAGATCTCCTTCCGCGTCGACACTTGCAGAAGCGCCTTGGTCTCACAACTTCAGCGTGGCTTGTCGAGTAGCCCGGCGGAACTTCCCCGCCAGGCCCTCACAGATCCGTACGTGAACCTCTCGGTTCATACGGCTCTTGTCATCCAGCCGATGGCAATACCCCTAGCGTCCAGTGGTACAGCAGATCCGGCGCACGCTCGGCTATCCGCCTGAGCCAGGTCCGGGCCTTGGCACGACTCCGTTTAAACCGGCGGTATTTACGTACCGCCCATTTCGCCAGGATGTCGTTGAGGTGGGCGATCACGCGCTTGAACTCGCTCATGTAGAACGCCGCGTAATAGTTCCACCATCCTCGCAAGGCTGGATTGGCCCGCGCGGCGATGTCCTCGATCCCAGCATCCGTCCAGCGGCCGATATCCCACATCCGCATTCGCTCGCGGATGCGTTTCGCGGCCTTGCCGCTGAGGGCAGGACTGAAACTGTTGAAGTAAACGCCGCGCTTGCTTTTGGCCAGCCGGCCACGGAAGGTGTAGCCCAGAAAGTCAAAGCTCGTGTTGGGATAGTCGTTCTTGCGATTCCCATCCCGGCAGTACACGATCCTCGTCTTCTCAGGATGCAATTCCAGACCACAGGCCATCAGCCGTGCACCGATTGCCTCCTGCAACCGTCTGGCTTCGGCTTCGCTTTTGCAGTGGACCAATCCATCGTCCGCATACCGCACGAACGACGTGTCCGGAAAGTGCCTCGCCATCCAGGTATCAATGGCATAATGCATATAGAGATTAAACAGTACCGGGCTGACCACACCACCCTGCGGCGTGCCCTGTGTCCGCGACACCATTTCCTGCCCCCTCATCATCGGCGCCTTCAGCCAGCGTTCCACGTACAGCTCCACCCATGTGCAGCGGGCATGTTGCCGCACCGCTTTCATCATGAGTTCGTGATCAACATGGTCAAACGCACCTTTGATGTCAAATTCCAGTACCCAGTTGTATTTCCAGCATCGACCCCGGACAGCAGCAATCGCGTCCAGCGCCGACCTGGAAGGACGGTAAGCATAGGAATCAGGATGGAAACAGGGCTCTACCTGTGCTTCAAGATAATTGCGTGCAACCGCTTGGGCAACGCGGTCCGCTACTGTGGGAATTCCCAGTAACCTCGTGCGGCGCCTATCATTGCCCTTCGGAATTTCCACGCCACGCACCGGTGGGGGGAAGTAGCTCCCCGAAGACATTCGACTCCACAGCTTGTACAAATTTGGTCCCAGCCGCTGTTCAAATGCCTCTATGGTTTGCCCGTCCACACCGGGCGCACCGTGGTTCGCTTTTACCTGAAGCCATGCTGCCCACACAGACTGCTTCGTTATTGCAAACGGCCTGGCTCGACTCATCGGCTCATCCCATTGTCTGGTTGGCCCACAAGTCTTGCCGGATGACGCATTCCCTTCGCTCCACCCCCATTACGAGGCTTCACCGCTACTACGAAATGCTCCGCCCCTGTACCCCGCATCGGTACTCTCGCTTTCTTCGAGTCCTTCAAATCAAGCTTCTCCCTTAGCATCGTGATGACAGGTTCCTATGTTCCGTTCAATCGCCTGGAATAACGTCACGCCGTCTATATGCCGGTCGCCACCAAGCCAGTCATCAGGCTTCCGCTTGGTTTGTCCCAAGGTACGGCGTGAACCTTGGTTTTGACGACGAGTGGAAAAAGCTATCGACACCTCATCGACGGTTCGCTTGCGCTCGTCTCGTTATCCACACCTGACGCATTCACTGCGCCTTTTCCTTCAACGCTAACCACCACGCCTCTTAAACGCAGCAGCTTGAAGTGGTTTGATGCCTTCTCCTGAAAGACGACATCGAGGGGCCCACCCTCATCGATCAAACAGCTTTCATAGCACACACGCCGAGCTTCTTTGTCACGGTGGCTTCACACGATGCCGTTGCCAGCCTCGCATGCACCGATAGACTACGGGCGACGGAACGCCCGGTTTCCAGCCGCCCTACAGCGACGGCGAAACAACGAACTGCGCGACTTTCACGTCGCACGTATAGGTTGCTGCTCGCTGACTTACATCACTCGTGCCGCTCCGGTGCTCAAGCGGCACAAAGCCCATTCATCGCCTCGCATTGAATCCATTATATGTCGATCTGCCTTACTTTCTGTATACAGATCAGAATTCACATTGTTGGACAGGCCTGCACACTATTCGAGCGCGCTGCACATTGGTGGATCGGCATCCGGTCTTGGCCAATCCGTCGTTTCCTTTGTTTTAATGGTCAAGCACGTCAACAAAAAATTGGCATGACTGTTGCTTAATGCTCCTTGGCGAATTTCAACGCAGTCTAGTCACGGAGCTATAAATGTCTCGTCAAATGCACTTGATCGCATTCCTTATGACTGGCCCGACATCACACCATCACGGTATGTGGCGGCATCCGGAAAGCGAAAACAGTTTTCTCGATGCAGAACGATGGCGCACTTTGGCGCGCACGCTGGAAAGGGGCAAATTTGATGCATTTTTTTTCGCTGACGCGTTGGCCTTTTACAATCCAACAATCATGGAGCGCGGCGGCCAGATGTCACTGCTTGACCCCGTGCCGCTGATAGCCATGATGGCTCAGGCCACCCGGCATATTGGACTGGGAGTGACCCTCTCAACGAGTTTCTTCACGCCGTTCGGCATCGCACGGTCATTGGGCTCAATGGACGTTCTGAGTGGCGGCCGGATCGCTTGGAACGTCGTTACGTCCGTGAGCGATCGCGAAGCGCAGCAATTCGGCATGGCATCGCTGTTGCCCCGTAACGAGCGCTATGAGCGCGCAGACGAAGTGGTCCGAATCTGCATGGACCTATGGGAGAGCTGGTCGGACGGGGCACTGGTCATCGACAAGGCCAGCGGTGTATTCATCGATCCGCAGAAGCTCATGTCGACCTCGGTGCACGGCAAGTATGTCGGCGCCAATGGCATCTTCCCGGTGCCGCCGAGTCCGCAGCGTCACCCGGTCATCATGCAGGCCGGATCATCGCCGCGTGGCCGCGATTTCGCCGCAAAGTGGTCCGAACTGGTGTTCACACTTCAGCATTCGCTAGGCGACATGCAGGTCTTCTATGAAGATATGAAGCAACGCGTCGCCAGCGTCGGCCGGGCACGGGAAGACTGTTGCATCCTGACTTCGGTCGATCCGATCATCGGCGAGACTGAATCGATCGCTCGCGAAAAACAGGCCTTTATCAATGACCTTGTCGATCCGGATCTCGGCATTGCGCTAGCGTCGGCGCATACCGGCATCGACCTCACCCGTTACCCGAAAGACCAGCCGATCGAGGATATCCAGGTCGAGGAAGGGTCGCGCGGTTCGTTCGACGTGATCCTGCAAGGCAGCAAGCGCGGCGGACTCACCTTGGAACAGGCTGCCAAACATTTCGCAACGAGCGAACTTTGTCCGCAAATCGTCGGGACCGCGGAAACCGTCGCCGATCAATTGCAGGCGATGTTCGAAGCCAAGGGCTGCGACGGCTTCATTCTGACACCTACCGAAATGCCGGGGTCGTTCGAAACCTTCACTCGTTCGGTGGTGCCTATCCTGCAGAAACGTGGCGTCTTTCGCACGGAATATCCGGGCACAACGCTGCGCGAAACGATCCGGTCATAAACATGAGATTCTGTCCCCTCCCGTTCCAAGGATATATTCCATGAATCAACGCCTATTGGCATTGCCGCTTCTCGCGCTTGGCTTTCTCATGAGCGCTTCTTCCACAGTATTCGCCGCCGAAGTTTCGCCACTGAAAATCGGTGCGGTATTTCCGCTGACCGGTTCCTACGCGTCATATGGAAAAGGCTGTTCGGCCGGTCTGAAAATCGCCCTTGACGAAGTTAATGCAGCGGGAGGAGTGCTCGACAATAAGGTCACTCTGTTGAGCGAAGACGATCAAAGCGATCCGACAGCGGGCCTCAACGCTGCGAAGAAGCTAATCGACGTGAACAAGGTCGACGCTATCCTGGGTACTTTCGCAAGCAGTGTGACGCTGCCCATTCTGTCGTACACGACACAGATCGGCATTCCCGTCCTGACCTTGTCCGGAGCCCCGGAAATCAGTCAGATCGGCAGACGGACCCACCTGGTCTATCGCTTTGTGGCCACTGAGGGCGTATTCGGCGAAAGCTACGCGATCTATGCACACCAGTCGGGCGCGAAAACGGCGTACGTACTGGCGACCAATAACGCGGCGCAACTCGATTCTGCCCGCCATTTTACGAGCCGCTTCACCTCGCTCGGCGGCAAGGTGCTAGGCCAGACGGTCTTCGAACCGGGCATGTCGAGCTATCGCTCGGAGTTGACGAAAACCCTTGTTGGCAAGCCCGATATCGTCCTGATCGCGGGATATACCGACGATGCGGTGACCCTGACGAAGACGCTCTACCAACTTTCACCTACAACCCGCGTCATAGGCCCGCTGTATGAGCTCAGCGATACCTATCTCCGGACGGTCGGTCCCGCAGTTGCCGAAGGCAAGCTCGCGACCGACGCAACCTCCGCCGAGGGATCGCCCGCTTATGCGCGTGTACTGCCCTTGTACAGGCAGATCACCGGGGACGATCCAACCTCCAATCCGTACGCGATTATCGACTATGACATGGTGATCACTCTCGCGCTGGCCGCACAGGCGGCGGGCAGCACTGACCCCAATGTGTTCACGCCGTTCATTGCCACCGTCGCGAACGGACCAGGCAAGACCGTGACCTCGTATGCGGAGGGTCTCGCCGCGCTCAAGGCAGGGCAGAAGATCAAATATGAAGGCGCGAGCAGTACGATCGAATTCAATGAAAGCGGCGACCTGAAGCACATGATGTTCAAAACCTTCCTGCTTACGGGCGGCAAGGTCGTGGTCAAGGGCACGGTGTCGCCTTGAGCCCGATGATGATCGCATTCGCTCAAGCATTGGCCAACGGCATCTCGGACGGGGCACTTCTGGCGATGGTGGCGCTCGGCATAACGCTCGTCTTTGGCGTAGCGCGCTTTCCGAACGTCGCGCATGGCGAGTTCCTGACGCTTGGTGCCTATGGCGCCTACTGGTGCTCATCGCTGCTGGGCTGGCCGCTTCTGGCGGCGGTCGGCGGAGGTATTGTCCTGGCAATCGCAGCGGGCCTCGCGTCTTATGCACTGGTCTTCAGAACAGTCAGCCAGCGTCCGGTGACGGCGCTCCTCGCGTCGATCGGTTTATCGATCCTGTTGCGGGGGGCCATAACCTTCATCGCCGGCAGCCAGCAAGTTTCCTACGACATCCCACTGTGGGGAGCGTGGGATCTTGCAGGGTTGACCTTGCTGCCGCTTGACGTGCTGGTCACGATTGCGAGTTTCGTAGTAATCCTTATGGTGCATCTGGTACTCGCGAAAACGCCAATCGGAACGCGGATGCGCGCGGTCGCCGACAACGTCGAACTGGCGCGTACAAGCGGTATTGATCCGCAACGCATCAACCTGGCAACGTGGTCGATCGCGTTAGCGGTAGCGGCGCTCGCGGGCATGTTCGTCGCCGCGCGAACCGCGATTTCACCCGATCTGGGCTGGAATCTGCTGCTCCCGGCATTCGCCGCTGCAGTCCTCGGCGGCCTCGGCAGCCCCTATGGCGCGATTCTGGCAGGGCTTATCATCGGCCTCGCGCAAAACATTGCCACGCTGTGGATCAGCGAGACATACAAGGTATCGTTCTCTTTCCTAATCCTTATAGCTGTACTGCTGATCCGGCCCAGTGGCATCACCGGTCGGAAGGAGATGGCGCGATGACCTACCTGATCGCCATGGGCACGCAGACAGGACTCTTCGCGTTACTTGCATTGAGCCTGAACCTGCAATGGGGTTACACCGGCTTGCAGAACTTCGGCCTCGTCGGCTTCTACGCGGCTGGCGCCTACTGCTACGCGCTGACCACCACCCTCCTCGGCTGGCCGACTGCGGCGGGGATCCTGGCCGCGATGGCTGTTGGAACGCTGCTGGCTTATCCCCTGGGACTGGCCAGCATCCGCCTGCGGATCGGCTTCTATCTTGCTATCGTGACACTCGGCTTCAGTGAAACGATCCGTGCCGTACTGGTCAACGAGGACTGGCTGACCCAGGGAACGCGCGGCATCGCCGTCAAACTTCTCTTTCCCGGATGGGGTGCCGCAGGCAATCAGACGGCGATGTTCGGCCTGATTCTGGTTGCGGTCATCGCAGTTTATCTGTTGTTCGAAAGGGTCGGCCAAACGCCATTCGGACGTACGATCGAAGCGATCCGCGATAACGAGGACGCAGCGCGCAGCCTCGGCAAGCCCGTCACGGGTTTCAAAATTCAGGTATTCATGCTCGGTTCCGCGGTGACAGCCGGTGCGGGGGCGCTCAATGCAATCTATGTCGGCTATCTCGTGCCTGACCAGTTTCTGTCAATCATCACCTTCTATGTCTGGATGGCCATGATCGTCGGTGGCAGCGGTTCCAATCGCGGTGTTGTTCTCGGTTGCCTCGTATTGGTCTTGCTTCTCGAAGGCTCGCGCTTCCTGAAAGAAGTCCTGCCCGCTGCGCTGCTGTTCTCCGATCAGCGCATGGCCGCGTTACGCCTGATGATAATCGGTCTCGGTTTGACCGTTATTCCGATCAATTGGCCGCGCGGCCTGCTCGGCCGCAAGGAGCTTTGATGTCTGCACTCAATGCCATGCGTATCGACAAGCGCATCGGCGGCCTGAAGGTGCTCGACGACGCGTGGATCGACGTGCCCGAAAACCACATCATCGGCCTGATCGGGCCGAATGGCGCCGGGAAGTCCACATTTCTGACCGTGCTGAGCAAGTTTGCAGAGCCGGATGCTGGGCGGATTCTCACACGCGGCCTCGACGTCACGCGACGCAGTCCTGAGTCGCTAGCCCAAACCGGGGTCGTGCGAACCTTCCAGGTGCCGCACGAGTTCGGCGAACTCGGTGTCATCGACAATATGGTCGTTGCAGCCAAAGGGCAAATTGGGGAATCGCTGTGGAAGGCCCTGCTACGCCCGCGCGCGGTAGCGGCCCAGGATCGCGACATTCTGGAGAAGGCCCGCGAACTGCTCGCGTTCCTGGGCCTCGAATCCGTATCGGCCCACGCAGCGAAGAATCTGTCCGGCGGCCAGAAAAAACTGCTCGAATTGGGCCGCGCTCTGATGACCGACCCCTATCTGCTGCTGCTTGACGAACCATTCGCCGGGGTTGCGCCGGGGCTCGTCGATGTCCTCATCGAGAAGATCCAATCGCTGCAGAAGCGCGGCTTCGCTTTTCTCATCGTCGAACACAACATGGATGCGGTCAATGCGCTTTGCAGCAACGTCTTCGTGATGGTGCAAGGCAGCATCCTGACGGACGGCTCGCCACGCAAGGTCAGCAACGATCCGCGCGTATTCGAAGCCTATCTTGGGGGCAAGGCATGAACGACAGACTGCTGGAGATCGACCGACTGTACGCCGGCTATCGCGATGTACCTATCATTCGTAACCTCTCTCTCCACGTCGGAGAAGGCGAGGTGGTTGGTGTGATCGGCCCTAATGGTGCAGGCAAATCGTCGATGCTCAAGGCGGCGATGGGACTGCTGAAGATCTTCGCCGGCGAGATCCGCTGGCGCGACCAATCGATTACGCATCTGGCGGCAGAGCGGCATATGGCAGCGGGAATCGGCTATGTTCCCCAGGTTGCGAATGTCTTCGCATCGTTGACCGTACGCGAAAACCTGTCGCTGAGCGTCAGTCACCGCGGCAAGGTACAGGCCAGCATCGAGAGGATGCTGGCCTTGTTCCCGGAACTGGTGCCAAAGCTGGCGCTCGCCGCCGGCAGCCTGTCGGGCGGCGAGCGCCAGATGCTTGCCATTGCGCGATGTCTGATCGTCGCGCCGAGCCTGCTGCTGCTTGACGAACCAACAGCTGCCCTGTCGCCGCTGCTGGTAAACGGCGTTTTCAGGCGAATCAAGGAAATTGGCGGCCACGGTACCGCAATTTTGCTGGTCGAGCAAAACGCTCTGCAGGCCTTGGCGATCTGCGATCGAGCCTACGTGCTGTCGAACGGCTCCAATGCGATTACCGGAAGCGGTGCCGAACTGGTCGCGAATCCTCGCATCAAGGAACTCTATCTTGGCGGGCATGCCGCTCCCTCCGGGCCGGCCAAAGCATCCTCCGCCATACTCAACGGATGAAATGAAAACACGATCGCGTATTCTGAAGAAACCACTCACTCATAAGTGCTCAGGAGAAACGGATTTCACTTTCCCCTGGACGCGTCAGCGGCATACCTGAATGCGTCTCAGGCGTTTTGAAATTGGTTTTCTCTGCACACTTACCTATAGGAATGCCAATCATGAAACTGCTAAATAATCTTCCGAAAATAGACCAGGCGGTTCGGCAATTTTCATTAAAGAACGCCATCTATTACGAAATGGGCGATCTCCTCATTTTCAGCGGATTCGCCGGACTTGATCTTGAAACCGGGAAGCTATCTGAAGGCAACTTCGAAACTCACGCCAACGACGCGATCGACTGCTACCAATACATTCTGGAAAGCGCTGGCCTGTCGCTCGACCATGTGATCAGCGTGCGCTGTTATCTGAAGGAGCCAGTCACTTACTACCCAATGTGGAACGAGGTCTTCAAGGCGCGCTTCACAGCGCCTTACCCCTGTCGCACGACGGTAGGCGCAAACCTGGTTGTCGGCGAAATCGAACTCGAGTTCATTGCCGCAAAGACCACTCGGGCAAGTGCCGAATTGATCACCTCAAAATGAACGACGGAGCGATCCTGATGCCCATTGTCGTGCGGCGCCTTGCGATCGCCTCACCGCAGTGGAACGGTGTGACGATAGACAGCGGAGCCGAGGTGCAGCATCTCGCCAATCGAAGAACCTCGGACTACTTTCATCTGGGCGTGATCTACATCATCTGGGCCACGAGTTATCTCGCGATGAAATTCGGGTTGAGTGGCGAACATCCATTCCGCCCATTCCAGTTGCAAGGTGCCCGCCTGCTGCTAGGAGGCGCCGCTCTCAGCGTGCTGGCGTACCGTCAAGGCCGGCTCCGCGGATTCGGCTGGTGGGAGTTAAGTACCTGCGTGATCTCGACGGGACTCTTCTGGATCTGTCGCAATGGGCTCGCGTTGCTCGCAGTCCGCGAGCGGCCCTCAGGATTCGTCGCTATGGCAATGGGGACAATTCCACTGTGGAGTGCCGCGTTGCAAGTGATCATGCTAAGGCAGCGCCCTGACCGTCCTGTGGTCCTGCTGCTGGGCTTCGTCGGCCTGATTCTGATCCTCTGGCCAGTGCTCGCACCGTCCTTCGGACACGCCTCCCATCTGCCCCATGGCTCTCCGATCGCACTTTGGACGCTTATCGTCGCACCGATTGCATGGGTGCTAGCCAGCGCCATGCAGGCGCCGCTGCAGCAACGGATGGACGGCATGATGACGGCCGCCGTGCAACTGCTTCTCGGCGGGGCTTATGGCACTGGCCGTGGCCGCCATCGATCCGCATCCCTGGCCTCCTCGCCCGATTGGCCGGCAGTGCTCGCCCTTCTTTATCTTGCGCTGATCGCCTCGGCGCTGAACTTCGCGTCGTACATCAAGGCGACGACGCTGTTCCCGGTCAACGTCGTCGCCGCATTCGCCTACGTCAATCCGATTCTAGGTGTGATTCTCGGCTGGCTTGTGTTGCACGAGCGGCCCGCCGGCATATCCATGTTCGGCATGCTGGTCGTTACAGCCAGCGTCGTACTTACCCTGCAGCGGCGGTCACTGCCACAGAAACGGCACGCCCCGAATCCCTCTAAAAAGAGTCAGCATTCATGAGCCACTTCACCTCTCCTCTCACCGACACCGCAACAACGGACGCCGTACAGCGCTTCAGGCTGGGTATGCGTCGCCACGCGTCCGGCGTTTCGCTTATTACGACACAGCTTGGCAACGTCAAGGCAGGTCTGATTGCCACCTCCGTCAGCTCCGTCTGCATGGATCCGCCAACCTTGTTAGTCTGTGTCAACCGGTCAAGTTCGGCGCATGACCCGTTGAATCAGGTCGGGAAATTCTGCGTCAATCTGCTCGATGCACATGCGTCCGATATCGCCAGCCAATTTTCGAACCCGGAGCGGCGTCAAGAACGGTTCCACGCCAGTGAATGGTTCACTTTGCAAAGCAGCGCGCCCGTATTGCATTCCGCGATCGCCGCCTTCGACTGCAGCGTCGTTGAACGTCTTGCATACCATTCCCATACGATTTTTATCGGCCGCGTGCATCGCGTCCACCTGGGCACTGAAGAGTTTGCGCCATTGATCTATATGGACGGCCGGTATTGGCATCTTTCAGATCTGGCCGGTGGCATGCATCGATGATCCGCGCTATCGACTGCTATCTCGCATAGCGTTTTCGAAACACCCACGCGGGACCTCGCCGGTGACAACTTTATTGGTGCGACGTGAAAGTCGCGTAGATCGTTGTTTTACCGTATGCGTCGCGCGAGGGGGCTTTGTTCGGATGGGTATGAGTTCCCATGCTGCGGACGCAACTATGGATTTTTGACGGAAACGGGCCTCCCAAATGAATTCCACAGGTTAATGATGTTGGCGATGATCACGCCTTCGCTCTCCTGCGACGCGATCTTCTGCGTCAGGAGGGTGGCCCCAATGCATCGCTTGATGCGTGAGATCTGCGCCTCGACCAGCGCGCGTACGCCGTAGCCATATTTCTTGTGGAACGCATAGATACCATTCTCATCGATGTATTTGACGATCTGGTCATGCCAGCGGGTCTGATCGTTGCCATGCACGACGGCGTGAGCCGGCGGTGGAATGACGGGCGTCACGCCCGCGTTTGAGAGCGCTTCGGTGCGCTCGATGCTGTAGTACGCGCCGTCCGCAATCACCCTGTCGAATGGCAGATCCGCGCGCAGGAGCGCGTCCATTCCTTCGCTGTCCGATACTTCTGTGGTGGTAATGCTGATCGCGTGAATGTTCATCGCCTCGTCGATCGACAGATGCATCTTGCGCCACGGCGTTTGCGTCGCCTTCCTGCCGTACTTCTGTTCGTACCACTCACTCGCACGCCCGAAGCTCAGCCCCGTGCTGTCGACGATCATGCTCACTGCTTCGCCGCGCGCGAGCCGTCTGGCCAGTTGCTCGCAGCGCTGCGTGACACTCACCTTGAGCGCGGCGAACCGGTCGCACAGCTGGCCGGAACTGGGCACCGGAATGTCCAGCCCCCGGGTCGCCCAGTAATCCTCCATGTAGCCGGTGATCTGCCGCATGCCCCAGCCGAACAGCCGGTAGAACGTATAGACCAGCTCGATGTACGCGCTGGTGTAGGTCGGCTCGCGCCCCGACACGCCCGGTGTACGGACTTTCGCGTTAATGAACTGCGCCTTCAGATCGCCATCGGGAACATACAGGCTGATCATGCCGCGCTTTCTCAGACTCTGGTTGTACGCACGAGCGTTCGTCACCCGGTACCCGGGCTTCTTGCGCTTGCGCGCTTCACCCTGTTTCAGCCTGGCTTTGTATGGCATGATCTCGACTGGCTTTATGATGTTGCGCTTTTACACAAACTGCGGCCACTTTGCAATACCCCCCATCCGAACAAAGCCCTTCTTCGCGCCTTCGTGGCGCACGGTCATCAGCATATTGTCCAGCCTGACGCAATTGCACGACGCCGTACACGTCGATACCTTTTTGTCAGCGATTTCCGCCAAAGGGCTTTATCACGACAGCGAGAATGAAGCGTTGACACGTGCGTTCGGGCTTCTTGCGCCAGCGCGCACGGCTGAACTCATGGAGCAGATTATCTCTGCGAACGCGCAGATGATGCCGGGCGCCTGCGCCGGCCTGCTGGCCCGGACCAGTGAAGGTACTCCGCCCGCCTGTCCCCCGGCGCTCCTTCACCCGGTTGCCACGTCGCTGGTCGAAACGCTTCTGGGACAACGCTCGAGCGCTTCCCGCCCTGATTGCCTGCGACGGCCAGACCCAATCAAACCCACCCTGATTGTCGGCCTGCTGACAGCTCTTGACCGGATTGACTCGCCATTACTCGCCGACCGTGTTGTCGAACACGTGTTGGGAAACCCGGCCTCTTTCGGCATGGACGCCATCATCGTTCCTGCCGTCCTGGGTTTGACTGAATGGGCGCCGACGTTGAGTGTCGCGTCGGTCCAGCGCCTGCGTGCCGCATGCCTGGCCCATCTGCACGGTCGTATCGCCGAGCCCCTGGAACCACCAGCCGATTTCGCGCGTGTGAATACCGTCAGTTGCCGCTGCGTCCATTGCGCTGAGCTCGGCCGGTTTCTGGTCGATCCCGGGCGCAAGGAATGGGCGTTAAAGGCGGCCCAGCACTCCCGCAGTCACGTCGAGAGTGCCATCAGGCAGACCGGTTGCGATCTGGACTGTGCGACGCGCAGGGTCGGTAGTCCTCACAGCCTGATATGCACAAAAAATCAGGCGAGCTATGAACGGCGTGTGCGACAACGCAAGGACGATCTGCGAAACGCGGAGCGGCTTGATGTCCTTTCGGAACACGGATGACAAGTCGGCGATGTATTGGCCCAGGCGGGTGACGAGGCCATGAGAACTGGCATTTGAGGGAAGTGCGATGGATATCGATACCGGGGCAGTCGACGAAGTGGTCCTGGCTCTGCTTTACCTGAATCTATGCGATCAGAACCGTGCCTGGAAAAGCTTCGACTGGGAGGCAATGAATCGCCTGCATGAGAGAGGCTTCATCCACAATCCGGTCAGCCGTGCGAAATCCGTCGTGCTGACCGAAGAGGGCTTGCACGAAGCCGAGCGGTTGTTCAGGCAGTACTTCGTCCGCTCCCATGACCGAAAGCTGGACGATGACAAACCGGCGTGACCAGTTCCCGTACGCATTGGTGAGCAGATCGGTCTATGGCGATGGTTTCGCAGGCGCCGCGACCGCCAGTTGCTGTGACACAGGCGTCGGTGCAGCCGTCAGCGCGGATTCAATCCGGTGCTGCGCGAATGGGTCGGCGGCGTCGATGTAGCGCATTGCCGAACGTACATCCTTCCAGCCGACGTACTCCATCAGCATCTTGAGATCCCACTGGTTCGAATTGGCCCAGGTTGCAAAGCCTCGCCGTAGTGAGTGACTGCTGTAGCTGTCGGGAGCCGGCACGCCGGCCGTGCGAAACAGTGCGCGCAGCAGCGGCACGAAGCTGCCGGCACGCAGCACTTCATCGCTGATGTGCCCCCAGCGATCGATGCTGCGGAACACCGGTCCTTCAGTCAGGCCCGAAGCCGCGATCCACGCCTCGTAAGCGGCTACCGGGCACAGGCGCGAAAGCGCCGGCGCCCTGAATGTCGTGCCGAGCTGCGCACGATCGCCTTTTGTACGAGGCAGAAACAGCGTCATGCCGCGGCCGGGCTCGATTGTGATGTGTTCGATTCGCAGGCGACTCAGTTCGTCGGAGCGAAACCCGCGCCAGAAGCCGAGCAGGACCAGCGCCTTGTTTCGGACATGCGTGATGTGGGTTCGTGCATTGCCCATCGTCATGGCATCCGCGATCTGCTCATCGAGCCATGCCGTCAGCCGTTCGAGTTGTGCAAGCTGCAGCGGCTTCGCGCGCTTTTCGCTCGCGGGATGCAGTGCCGCGATGCCCTTGAGCACCTTGCGCACATGCGGCGTCTTCGTAGGGTCCGGAAAACCCTGTGTCTGGTGCCACTGCGCGAGCGCCGCAAGGCGCGAACGCAGCGTGTTCACCGAAAGCGACTCCGCGTGGTCGGCCAGGTATCGCGCAATCGCATCGGCGCTCGCCGGCAGGAAGCCGCCCCAATCGATCTCGAAATGACGGATCGCCGACTGGTAGCTGCGCCGCGTATTTTCACGTGTCGCAGCTTCGAGATAGCGATCGATGGCAGGCATGGCTCGTGAGTACAATCAGGTTATCAACATGGGGAACGATGATATCGGATATCCCCTGCAACAGCCCGCACATGTGTGCCAGCCAGCTGGCGACACCGGACGTGATTCTGATGGATGACGTAATGAATGGAGTAAAGCTGCCGCACCCAGGCTGGGATAACCTCACCCGGGAGGAACTGTTCGCGGAACTGACGCGCCTGCAGGCCGACAACGCGAGGCTGACCGCGTTGCTGCCAGCGCTTCCTCCATTGCAGGGCGAATCCGTGCAACTGGTTCAGCACAAACCATCGCCAGCAGTACGAAACACCGACGCGCCAGTGCTGTCAACGCAGCAGAAAGTCCAGCTTTTCCGGCGGCTCTTTCACGGTCGCACGGACGTCTATCCGCTGCGTTGGGAAAGCCGCAATTCTGGAAAATCGGGCTACGCACCGGCCTGCGCGAACGAGTGGCGGGCCGGGATTTGCGAAAAGCCCCGCATCAAGTGCTCAGACTGCAACCACCGGCTGCTGCTGCCGCTGGACGATCAGGTCATCTACGCACACCTGGCAGGCGATTACACGGTGGGGCTCTATCCGCTGATGCCCGACGGCACCTGCTACCTTCTCGCCGTTGATTTCGATGAGGAGGGTTGGCGCGAAGATGCGAGTGCCTTCTGTCAATCCTGCCGGGAACTGGAAGTCCCGGTGTCGCTCGAAATTTCGCGCTCGGGCAACGGCGCGCACGCGTGGATTTTCTTCACCTCGGCTGTGGCCGCCCGCGACGCACGGCGGCTGGGCTCGGCGATCATCAGCCACACCTGTGCCCGAACCCGGCAGCTCGAACTGTCGTCCTACGACCGGCTCTTTCCCAACCAGGACGTGCTTCCCAAGGGCGGCTTCGGCAACCTGATCGCCTTGCCCTTGCAGAAGCAACCGCGCGAGCGGGGTTGCAGCGTATTTGTCGATGACGATTTTCAACCCTATGCCGACCAATGGGCGTGCCTGACATCGATCCAGGCCATGGACGGTCGCGATATCGAGGGCGTAATTTTCGGCGCCACCGGCGGTGTCCATCCGCTCGATGTGGCGTTCATCACGGAAGAGGATCAGGCAGAACCCTGGAAATCGCCGCCGGCCTTGCCGAAACAGCTGGGCGGACCAATGCCGGCATCGCTGATCCTTACGCTTGCGAACCAGCTCTATTTCGAGAAGGCGCAACTCCCGCAATCGCTGCTCAACCGCCTCATCCGGCTGGCGGCATTCCAGAATCCGGAGTTCTACCGGGCCCAGGCGCGTGGCTTCAGCGTGTGGGACAAGCCGCGCATCATTGGTCGCGCCGAGAACTGCCCGCGCCACATTGCGTTGCCGCGTGGGTGCCTCGATGACGTCATGGCGCTGCTGCGCGACAACAAGGTCGCCTGCGAAATGCGCGACGAGCGTTGTACGGGCGAACCTGTCACGGTGGCCTTCGCCGGCACGCTTCGCGCCGACCAGCAGGCAGCGGTGGATGATCTGCTGCAATACGACACCGGCATCCTGCATGCGCCGACGGCCTTCGGCAAGACCGTGACGGCGGCCGCGATGATCGCGCGGCGTGGCGTCAATACGCTCGTGCTCGTCCATCGCAGGGAACTGCTCGACCAGTGGCGCGAGCGCCTGCAGTCGTTTCTCGCGCTCGACCCACGCAGTATTGGCACGATCGGCGGAGGCAAGCTGAAGGCGACGGGCCAGATCGATATCGCCATGCTGCAGTCGGTGGCGCCCGGCGGTCCACGCGGCGAGCTGTTGCGGCATTACGGTCATGTCATTGTCGACGAGTGCCACCATGTCTCTGCCGACTCGTTCGAGGCGGTGCTCAAGACCGTCGATGCGCGATACGTGCTGGGGCTGACCGCCACACCCGTGCGCCGTGACAGCCAGCAACCCGTGATGTTCATGCTGTGCGGTCCGATCCGGCATGCGGCACGCGCAGCCGCGAGCGCGCCGCAGGTGCTCGAGGTCTTCCCGCAAAGGCTCACCGCCGCAGTCGACATGCCGGCCGACGCGCCGATCCAGGACGTGTTCGGGCGGCTGGCGAAAGACGCCCAGCGTACGTGCATGATCGCCGCGGATATCAGGGAGCAGTACCGTCAGGGGCGCAATGTGCTGGTGCTGACCGAGCGGACGGATCACCTGGAAAGCCTTCGGCTGGCGCTGGGCGACGCGGAGCAGCCGCTGTTCGTGCTGCACGGGCGAATGGCAAGGAAGGCTCGTGCGGCGCAGCTCGCTGCACTCAACGCACTGGCCGACGATGCGCCCCGGATCGTGCTGGCGACCGGCAAGCTGGTTGGCGAGGGTTTTGACCATCCGGCGCTGGACACACTGGTGCTGGCCATGCCGATCTCGTGGAAAGGTACGTTGCAGCAGTACGCCGGCCGGCTCCACCGCGAGCACGCAACGAAGTCGAGCGTGCGGGTGCTCGACTACGTCGATGCCGGTCATCCCGCGCTGCTGCGCATGTGGGAGCGACGCCAGCGTGGCTACCGGGCGATGGGATACCGCGTACGCGCGCCCGGGGAAGAACTCCAGCTGGACCTCACCTGAAATCCGGCAACCGATCTGCTTTCTGTACCGTTTCCGGTAGCCAGAGGCAGTTTTTGTGGCATCGCATTTGATAATTGGCGATTATCCAATGCCAAAAATCAGCGTTCCCAGAACATCTTGACGCCTTCAATTGGTACGCATATACATATTACGTACCACAGTACGAAATTCGAAGGAGGAACGATGGCTCGCGCCGGTCTCAGCCGCATGGACATCAAACGCGCCCGCGACGCACTGCTGGCGCAGGGGCAACACCCGTCGATCGACGCGATACGTATCGCGCTCGGCAACACCGGCTCGAAATCGACGATCCACCGCTACCTGAAAGAACTCGAAGAAGAGGACGGCGCGTCGCTCACGCGCACCGGGTCGCTGTCCGATGCAATCCAGGATCTCGTAGCCCGGCTGGCCGCGCGTTTGCACGAGGAAGCGCAGACGGCGGTCGACCAGCAGACGGCTACGGCCGCGGCGCAGCGCCTCCAGGCGCAGGCCGAGGTCGCAAAGCTGGCTGGCGACGTTGCTGCGCTGCGCACACAACTGGCCGAAGCCGGCGCCGCCGTCGTACGCGAGCAGGCCGCGCATGCAGACACCCAGTCGCTATTGCAGCAGCGCGCGCTCGACGTCGAACGCCTCACGCAGCAGGCACACGACCTGACCGAGCGGCTCGCCGAACACGACGGCTTCCGACGCTCGCTCGAGGAGAAACTGCAGCACGCGCACGAGGCGCTCGAACACTACCGCATGGCCAGCAAGGAGCAGCGCGAACAGGAAGCGCGCCGGCACGAGCAGCAGGTTCAGCAACTGCAGGCTGAACTGCGCCAGGTGAACCAGACGCTGATCGTCAAACAAAACGAAATCACCCAGTTGAACAGGGACAACGCGCGGCTCGTCGCCGAAGCCGGCGCCGCGACCAGGTATCTACGCGAGCAGCAGGCGCACGGCGAACAGCTGCAGAATGCGTTGAGCCAGGCGCTTGCCGACCACGCACGCGCCAAGGCGGAGCACGACGCATTGCAGACGACGGCGAGGGCTCAGGCGACTGAACTGACGCAGGTGCGCGAGGCACGTGAATCGCTGACCGCCGATCTGACGAAGCTCGCGGCGCAGTTCGACGCGCAGCAGCAGTTGCTTGGGGACTACCGGATGCGTCTGGGCCTCACAGACGCGGCGGGGTAAAAACGCCAGATTCTGCATCAAAAGGATGCGTTTTCGCGAAATCGCAGCGCATTCAAGTTGTTGATTTTTCACGTGATTTCAAAACAAACCGCCAGATTTTGCACGAAAAGGACGATTGCCCCGGTTCGGACTGCCTTTACGCGTGCCCGACGCTGGTTTCTCGTCTGATCCCAAAATGGCTCCCGCTACTCAAAATGGTGGGAACCACTTTGGCGTCTCCCGGTGCACAGATCAAGACGGCCGTGCCGCGACGCTTACGACGGGCGTGTGGATATCCGCCATCCTCGAACGTTCGCCGCCCACGGGCGCGGTCACTTCGTAGGCGTGACGCCGCGCACGACTCTACGCGGCCAATCTAAAAAACGCGCCCCGGCAGCAGTCCGCAGTCGCGCGCGTGCTTTTCAAGCATGTCGCGGTCATCTGGATGAGCGATGGAGATTAGCGCCTTCGCCCGATCCGGCACGCTTTTGCCCTTGAGATTGACGATGCCGAATTCGGTGACGACATACATCACGTCTGTGCGGGGCGTCGTCACCACCGTGCCCTGATTGAGGCCGGCGACGATGCGCGAGGCCGGCTCGCCGCCCTTGAGGTATCGCGACGACAGGCACATGAAGGACTTGCCGCCCTCCGACATGCCGGCGCCGCGCACGAACTGCAGTTGCCCGCCTGTCCCCGAACGATGTTTGTAGCCGGAACTCTCCGACGCGACCTGGCCCAGAAGATCGATCTGCATGGCGTTGTTGATCGATACGACATTGCGGTTGCGCGAGATGTTTTCGGTGAGATTGGTCTCGTCGACCGGCAGGCTGAGGCACATCTCGTTGCCGTCGATGAAGTCGTAAGTTTTCCTTGTTCCCAGCGCAAATGTGTAGACGACCTTGCCACGGTATGTGTTCTTTCGCCACCCCGTGATCTTGCCCGCCTCGATCAGGGCGACGAGGCCGTCGACGAACATTTCGGTGTGAATGCCAAGGTCCTTTATCGGCGCGTCTGCCAGCGCCATGCAGACGGCGTTGGGCATGCCGCCGATGCCGATCTGCAGGCAGGCGCCGTGGGCGATGTGCGGCACAATGAACTGCGCGACGCGGCGGTCGATGTCGCTCACCGGCGCGCTGGGCAGTTCCGCCAGCGGCGAATTATCGCCCTCGATGACGGCGTCCAGTTCGGAAATGTGCAGGACGTTTTCAACGCCATAACAGTGCGGCAGGGCCGTGCTGGTCTCCACCACGATGCGCTTGGCGACGTCGCACGCCGCCCGGATGTAGGTGTTGCTGGCGCCAAAATTGAAGAACCCATGCCTGTCCATGGGGGTCGTCTTGATCACCGCCAGATCGACTTCGAGATAGCGCCGGTAAATGCCCGGACCCTCGCCGAAGTTGAATGGAATGTAGCTGGTGACGCCCTTGTCGTGCGCCCGGCGGTCGTAACCGGAAAAATGCCAGTTCTCGACGCTGAAGCAACGCTGGTCGGGATCAGTCTCGACAACCCGTCGCGGCTGCACCGAGAGCGCGGTGCGGATGCGGATTTCCTTCAGTTCGTCCCGACGCGCCGCCAGAGCCGCATCGAAAAGGTCCGGCTGGTTGATGGCAAAGCCGTAATCGACGGACCAGCCGCTCTCGACCAGCGCCGCCACCTCAGCCGCACTGCGAATTTTTTCACGCAACAACTGATTTGGTTTCATGACGTTCCCTCCGCCGGCAAGGCCTTCGGTCGGACGAGGTTCGGCGCTGTGGTTGAAAGTCGCAGTTTCAAGTCAATTCCAGAAAAGAACAATACCTGATTACGCGGTTGCGTCAGCTTGATTTCCGGCCTAGCAGTGCATCGGATATGAGGCGAGGCGTGAGTCCGGGCGCCGGGTGATGACAGGGTTCGCGCGGGTTTGCGGACTCCACCCCGGTCGTAAAAGCGCTACGAAAGGCATTTGAGAGTAGATCGGGAAGGCAATCAACGTATCGCGGTTACCGATCGCTTTTGACCACGCTTTAGCGATGACTGAACACGGGTTGGCGTTTGTCGAGAAAGGCAGTCATGCCTTCACGCGCGTCAACGCTGGCAAAGCGCGCATGCAACTGGCGGCGCTCGAACAGGACACCCTCGCAGAGCGAGGATTCGTAGGCGCGGTTGACTGATTCCTTGATCGCCATCAGCGCGGGCAGCGAGTAGCTGGCGATGCGCGCAGCCAGCGCCATGTTTTCGTCAAGCAGCGCTTCGGCTGCGACCACGCGCGAGACCAGTCCGCTGCGCTCCGCTTCAGCGGAGTCCATCGTGCGCGCGCTCAGGCACATGTCCATCGCCTTGGCCTTACCGATGGCGCGCGGCAGCCGCTGCGTACCGCCCGCGCCCGGCAACATGGCCAGCTTCACTTCGGGCAGCGCAAACCGGGCGCTATCGGCGGCGATGACGATGTCGCAGGCGAGCGCGAGTTCGCAACCGCCGCCCATGACAACGCCCGCGACGGCCGCGATCACGGGCTTGCGCACGCGACGGATGGTTTCCCAGTTACGGGTGATGAAATCGCTTCGGTACACGTCCATGTAGGACCAGCCCGCCATGGCGGCAATATCAGCGCCCGCCGCGAAGGCCTTCGCATTGCCGGTAATGATGATGGTACCAATACCGTCATCGGCATCGAAGCCCAGCAGCGCAACGCCTAATGCGTCCATCAGCGCGTCGTTAAGCGCATTCATCTGTTTTGGCCGGTTCAGCGTGATGACACCGACCCGATCCACCGTTTCAACGACGACCGGTTGTTCCTGCATGGTTCCTGCTCCCTGTTTGATTCAGTCAACAACGATCCTGATGCGCTCGTTCAGCGCGGATGGCCCCGCCTCGCGTTGGGACTTTCAGGCGGCGCTTCGACTTCAATCGCCCGTGTCGCGCAAAGCATCACGCAGCTTGAATTTCTGGATCTTTCCGGATGGCGTGGTGGGCAAACTGTCGCGCACAATCAGGCGTTCGGGCATGTATTGCACGGCGACCCTGTGCGACTTCAGGAAGTCGACGATGGCCGGCAAATCAATATGTGCACCGAGCTTCGCAACGACGACGGCGCAGGCGCGCTCCCCCAGGCGTTCGTCCGGGTAAGCCACGATGGCCGCTGCCGCAATGGCCGGGTGGCGGTACAACAAGGCCTCGATCTCGATCACCGGGATGTTCTCGCCGCCGCGGATGATCACGTCCTTGCTGCGGCCGCTGATGCGGATATAGCCACGCTCGTCGACGTATGCGAGATCGCCGGTATCGAACCAGCCGTCGGCGTCAACGCCATTCAGATGCGGGCGCTTCAGATAGCCGCCGAAGCTCGAACATGAGCGCACCAGCAGGCGGCCGGTCGAGGCAGCCTGCAACGGCGCGTTGTCGTCGTCGGCCACCCGCACCTCGACGCCCGCCAGCGGACAGCCGTCGGTCGCGAAGGAGCGTTCGTCGTCGTCATCGAGTCTCGTCAGCGTGACGGCGCCCATCTCGGTCATGCCCCAGGCCGAGACGATCTTCGCGTCAATCGCCTTGCGTGCCTGTTCGACCAGCGGCCCCGGAATCGGCGCACCGGCACACACAAAAGTCTGCAGCGTAGGCACGGTGGTGCGTGTTTCCGTCACCGTGGCGGCCAGGTCGGTCAGGAACACGGTCGACGCCATCGTGAAGGTCACGCCCTCGGTGCGGATCACCTCGAGCGCTTTCTTCGGTTGCCAGATGTCCTGGAGCACGGCTCTGGCGCGCAGCACGATGGGCATCATCAGGCCGTACATGAATCCAGTCTGGTGCGCCATCGGCGACGCCATCAGCACGACATCGTCCGATTTCAGACACATGGCCGCGGCATAGGGAATGATGTTGGACAGCAACGTGTTGGCCGTATGCATCACGCCCTTAGGCTCGCCAGTCGTGCCCGAAGTGTAGAGCAATTGCGTGACGTCATCGGGGCCGGAGCGATGGCGAGTCAGAATCTCCCGTGCATCGGGCTCGTGCTCCCATTGCGGCCCCGAAAGCAGCGTCTCGAAGCTGTTGGCGCCAGGTTTCCCGTCCGTTTCACCGCCGACCACCACGACATGCTGCAGATGCGGCAGGCTGCTCCGCAAGCCGGTCATCATCTGTTCGAAGTCGAAGCCGCGAAACACCTTCGGCACGATCATGACCTTGCTGCGGCTATGGTTGAGCATGAACGACAGTTCACGCTCGCGGAATATATGCATCAACGGATTCAGCACCGCGCCGATCCGCGAGCAGGCGAGACAGGCCAGGGTGAACTGCCACCAGTTCGGCAATTGTAGCGACACCACGTCATTGGGCTCGACGCCAAGACGTGCAAGACCCACCGCAATGCGGTCCGCCATCGTCGCCATTTCGCGGTAGGTGAAACGCGTCGTCGTGTCATCCTCCACCCGCATCGCGCTGAGCGCGATCTTGTCCGGACACTGCGCCACACATGCATCGAGCTCGTCGTTAATGGTGCGCTCAGGCCACCATCCACGGGCGATGCTCTCCGCGCGGCGCGGTGCAATCAGAACGGCGTCGAACTCCATGTTGTGTCTCCGTCTTTGTTGTGCGCGCAAAGGTTCATGCCGGTACCGCGTTACGTCCCGCATGCGTGCGCGCGATGATCGTCTTCATGATCTGCGCCGTGCCGTCGCCGATCTGGAAGCCCAGCACGTCACGCAGACGCTGCTCGAGCGGGCCGCGATCGTAGCCGCCGTGACCGAACGACAGCAGGCACTGGTGCACCACGTCGTAGGACAGTTTTGGCCCCCACCATTTGCACATCGCCGCCTCGGCGGTGTGCGGCAGGCCGCGATCCTTCAGCCAGAGCGTCTGCAGGCACAACAGACGCGCGGCCTCGACCTGTGTCTCATACTCGGCCAGCGGATGCGAGACGCCCTGAAACGCCGACAGCGGTTTGCCGAATGCCTCACGCTGGGCGACGTATTCCCAGGTCTCGTCCAGGCTGACCCTGGCGACCGCCAGCACCTGCAGGCCGATCAGTGCGCGCGAGAAATCGAAGCCCTGCATTACCTGCACGAAGCCTTTGCCTTCATCCCCTAGCAGGTGGTCGACCGGCACGCGCACGTTCTCGAAGAAGATCGATCCGCGGCCGATGGCCCGCTGGCCATGGCAGTCGAAGCGGTTGCGGGTAATGCCGGGCAGATCCATCGGCACCAGTACCGCCGAGACGCCGCGCGCACCGTCTTCGACGCTGCCAGTGCGGGCGAATACCACGGCCGCATCGGCCTGGTCGGCCGCGGAGATTGAGGTCTTCTCGCCGTTGAGCACGTAATGGTCGCCCACCCGCTCCATGCGCAGCCGCAGATTTGCGGCGTCGGATCCGCCTCGCGGCTCGGTCAGCGCGATCGCGAGCAGCGCGCTGCCCTGTGTCAGGCGCTCGAGCCAAGGCTTCGCAATCTCGGGCGCGGCGTGGTGCGCGAGAATCTGTCCGTTCAGCGAAGCCAGCAGATTGATGTAGGACAGGCTCAGGTCCGCACGGGCGATTTCTTCGTGGATGACGCCGGCGGCAAGGCAACCCATGCCCTGGCCGCCGTACTGCTCGGGCAGCTCCGGCGCGATAAACCCCATCTGACCCATCTCGAGCATGAGGTCCCGATCGAGTGCGCGGGTTTTGTCGCGCTCCTGGAAGCCAGGCGCAACACGCCCCTGCGCAAAGCGCCGGGCGTGTTCCCCAAGTGCAACAAGGTCTTCGTCAAGGTAGGGGTTCACGATGTCTCCTGGATGTGGCGAGCCGGGTACGCTACGACGGCGCACCACGGACCTCTAGGACTTACGCAAAAAGCCGCGCCTGAACGCGGAAACGGATTGTTACAAAACGACGTAAACCCGGAGCGGCGCGGAGTTTCGTAATGTTGAGGGCATGACGAAACATCTGAGCCGCCTGGGCTACTGCCAGTACCTGCTGACGAGCCCGACCAACTGCACGCTGACCAACTTTGCCGACCACGTCGACGATATGAGCCACGATGCCATCAACCGGTTTTTGCGCCGCGAGCACATGACGCCGCGCCTCGTGTGGGACAACGTGCGCGCGCAGATCGTCCCGCATGACGACGGCTGCATCGTGTTCGACGACTCCGTGACCGACAAGGATTTCTCGCACAAGATCGAGCTCGTGCGGCGCCAATACAGCGGCAACGCTCACGGCCTCATCAAGGGCATCGGCGTGGTGAACTGCGTCTACGTGAACCCGCACAGCGGAGAATACTGGGTCATCGATTACCGCATCTACGATCCGGACGGCGATGGCAGGTCCAAGCTCGATCACGTGCGCGACATGCTGACCAATGCGGTTCATCACAAGGGCTTGCCGTTTCGCCGCGTCCTGATGGATACGTGGTACGCCACGAAGGATCTGATGCTGTTCATCGAGTCGCTGGGCAAGACGTACTACTGCCCGTTGCGGAGCAACCGGCTGGTCGACGACTCCGGAGGCAAATCGCCCTACCGGCATGTTGATTCGCTGGAATGGGATGCTGAGACTCTCGCGCACGGCAAGACAATCAAAATCAGGGGCTTTCCGAAACATCACAAGGTGAAGCTGTTCCGGGTCGAGGTGTCCACACACCGCACGGACTGGGTCGTGACCAACGACCTCACTCAGGACTCCTCTCAGGCGACACAAGACGCGTGTGGCCTGCGCTGGAAGATCGAGCAGTTTCACCGCGAGGTCAAGCAACTTACGGGCCTTCAGCGTTGCCCGTGCCGCAAGGCGCGCATCCAGCGAAACCATATCGCCAGCGCCGTGCTGGTGTGGGTCCGCCTGGCCGACATCGCGCGACAGACGAAGCGTACGCTCTACCAGGTCAAACACGAAATGCTCGATGATTTCCTCCGCCGTGAACTCAAAAATCCGTCGGTCCCAATGCGTTTTGCGTAAGTCCTAACCTCTTCTTTGTGGCAGCAGTGTTACCTGGCGTACTTGCGGAACTCAGGCTTGCGCTTTTCCTGGAAAGCCTTGACGCCTTCGCGAGACTCCTCTGTGTCGTAGTACAGCTTCAGTGCATACATGCCCATCCCTGCAATACCGGCCTGGTGTGCGGTGTCCATGTTGAACGAGCGCTTGGCAATCGCGATGGCGGTCGGGCTCTTCTCCATGATCTCGTCGCACCACTTCTGCACCTCGGCGTCGAGCTGGTCGTGCGGCACGACCGCGTTGACTAGCCCCATTGCCAGCGCCTCGGAAGCCGGATAGCGACGGCACAGATACCAGATCTCGCGCGCCTTCTTCTCGCCGACCACGCGGGCCAGGAATGCCGTGCCATAACCCGGATCGACCGAGCCCACCTTTGGACCCGCCTGAGCAAATACGGCTTTCTCGGAGGCGATCGTGAAATCGCAGATCGTGCACAACACGTTGCCGCCGCCGACGGCGAATCCCTGCACGCGCGCGATCACCGGCTTCGGCACGTCGCGGATCGCGTTGTGCAACTCTTCCATCGGCAAGCCGATCGTGCCGCGTCCGTCGTACTGGCCCTCATGGGCCGACTGATCGCCACCGGTACAGAAGGCCCGGTCGCCGGCGCCCGCCAGCACGACGACGCCGACGTCCCGTGAATAGCCAGCCTTGTTGATTGCGTGGATCAGCTCATCGCAGGTCTGGCCGCGAAAGGCGTTCATCTTCTCAGCGCGGTTGATCGTGATCCAGGCCGCGCCGTTGCGTACTTCGTAAAGGATGTCTTCGTAGTTCATGGTTAGTTCCTTGGATGAATTGGGTCAGCCGGCCATCGTCAGGCCGCCGGACACGCTCAGCACTTGGCCCGTGATGAAACTCGCGTCGTCGCTGGCGAAGAACACGATGGCGCCCGGCAGATCGTCGGGCTGGCCGATGCGGCCCAACGGAATCGAGCGCTGGAACGCTTCCATCAGCTTCTCGGGGTTGCCGGCGCCCTCCTTGTACTCGGCGAACAGCGCCGTGTCCGTCGGGCCCGGGCACACGACATTGACCGTGATACCGTGACGGGCGTGCTCGCGTGCGATGGTTTTGGAAAACGACACCAGGCCGCCCTTGCAGGCTGCGTACACCGCCTCGCCGGACGAGCCGACCCGCGCCGCATCGGATGCGATGTTGACGATGCGGCCCGCCTTGCGCTGCGCCATGCCAGGTAGTACCGCGTGATGCATATGCAGCGCACCGGTCAGGTTGATCGCGATGAGGCGCTCCCACTGGGCTGGCTCGGTCTTCGTGAACGGCTTGAACACATCCCAGCCGGCGTTGTTCACCAGCACGTCGATGGGGCCGAGCTTCGCTTCGGTCGCCACCACCGCCGCATCCACGTCGGCGCGGTTCGTGATGTCGCAACGAATCGCTTCGGCGGTGCCGTCCGAAGCGCGAATTTCATCGCGCACTTTTTCGGCCGCTTCCAGCGAAAGATCCAGCACCGCCACGCGTGCGCCTTCTGCCGCGAACCGCCGGCAGGTCGCCCCGCCGATGCCACCACCGCCACCGGTCACGATCACCGTCTTGCCTTCGAGTCTTTGCACAGTCTTCTCCGCCAGTTGTGGGGGTACCATTGCGCTTTTCGAGAGTGTGGCTCGCGCAACGCTAATACGTCAACATATTGACGCATACTAGAGGTGCAGCATGTCGAAGACAAGAACAACCTTATTAGGAGAATCCCTTGGTTTCGCCCAAAAAAGATGAAAAAGTCAAGTTGGAACTGGCCAATCGGCTGTTCTTTCGTCTGTACCAATGCGCGAATCTGTTGCATAAAACAGGAACTCGAGCGGTCGAGGCGGAAGGACTGACGACGCAGCAATGGGCAGTTCTGGGCGCGCTCTCGCGGCCGGAAGCGGAACGTGGAATGAGTATTGGAGACCTAGCCCGCTACCTGATGGTGAGCCGGCAAAACCTGTCCGGACTCGTGAGCCGAATGGAGCGCGACGGACATCTGTCCACTGCTGCTGACGGCCGTGATCGCCGTTCACGACTTGTCACCATGACCGCGCCGGGTCGCAAGCTGTGGATTCATCAAGCTACACCGAAGATTCATGGATACTACGAAGAGGTGTTGGAAGACTTCTCCATCGACGACGTCACGCACACGCTGCACTACCTGCTCAAGCTTCTCGACAACATGAAGCGCCTCGACGACGCAACCCAGGGAACGACCCGGGACGACGAAAGGTAAGGCTTCGGAGACGTACATCGATCGAGACGGCATTGGAGGAGGCCAATGGTGTCCCACATTAGAAGGTGCTGCCGAACAGAATCACGACGCGGTCGTCGAATTTATTTCGCCGGAAAGGCCGACGACTTGACGGAGTTGACCTCTATCCGAATCGCCGATACCTGGTGGGGTATCAGCAACCTCTGGCAGCAGTCGCGCACCGCGCTGGAGTTGTGGATGCAGATTCGCTCGACGGCCTGGACCTTGGCCCAACTGTTGAGTCTGGCGGCGAGCGATGCCTTCCCGATGGAGGCGGTGGCACCCTGGCGCATGAAGCACCCGCTCACCGCCGGTCTGGTGGCGCAATGGCTGCGCATGGAATTTACCGGACTTGCCTTTCGCGACGGCTTCGACCGTAAGTCCCAGAAATTCGTCTTCCCGGAACCGCGCAACGACCCCCGCTTGAGGCTTTAGCCCTGCATCGGTCCGACGCTCTTCACGATTCATCACGGTTTGTCGTTGGTATCGCTTGATCACTGCCACGCATTGGGGCTGGTGAGGGAGCGATGCCAATGTCTAAAGTTGAGAACAAAGTTGTATAGTGGCAAAAATAAAGTTGTATAGCGCCACGAGCCGCGTCATTTCATGCCGTACCATGCGCCGCGCCCACTTCCGTACGACTCCAGGTGCCCTCTTTCGACCAGATCACGGAAGTGTTGCTTCAAGGTGTTGCGACTGCTACCGGTGAGCCTCATAGCCTCGGCCATTGTGATTCGTCCATGCTCGCGGGCGAACTCAACGATTTGTAAAGACAACTCGGGCAGAGACGCCAGCACGATTCTTTCGCGTTCGACTTTCTTCTCAAGTCGTCGCACCTGTTCGGCAAGCGAGCGAAGGAAGAACATCAGCCACGGCTGCCAGTTCGGCTCATCGCTGCGAATTGTCCCTTGTGTCTGGCGCAAGGCCAGATAGTAGCCTTCCTTGTTCGCCTCGATCACGCTTTCCAGCGAGCTATACGGCACATAGGCGTATCCG
Organism: Paraburkholderia aromaticivorans; assembly: GCF_002278075.1. Lineage (NCBI taxonomy): Bacteria > Pseudomonadati > Pseudomonadota > Betaproteobacteria > Burkholderiales > Burkholderiaceae > Paraburkholderia > Paraburkholderia aromaticivorans. The sequence continues at coordinate 67,239 of NZ_CP022993.1, forward strand.
GCCTGAAGCAGCAGCAAGGTCGTCAGCACGCGACTAAGCCGCCCATTCCCATCCTGGAATGGATGGATTTCTAAAAACACGACCACAAAAATAGCAACGATCAGCAACGGGTGCAACTGCGCTTTTTCGCGCTCATCGCTAACCCACGACACGAGTTCGCTCATCAGGCGGGGCGTATTAAAGGGCGTAGCCGTTTCAAAAACGACGCCGATCTGCCTGCCGTTTTCGTCGAAAGCAGCAACGCTGTTGGAACTCGTCTTGTAGTTGCCCCGGTGCCATTCGTCCTTCTGGCTGTGCTGGAGAAGGACTTGATGAAGTTGCTTGATGTGATTCTCGTTGAACGGAATTTCGTGCCATGAACTGAACATCAAGTCCATGAGCTCGGCATATCCCGCCACTTCCTGTTCGTCTCTCGTTTCGAACTTCTGGATGGCCAAGTTCGACAGCAATCGTTCGACTTCGCGGTCAGATAGCTTGCTACCTTCGATGCGGGTTGATGAGCCGATGCTCTCGATGGTCGCTACCCGTCGCAGGGACGACAACCGGTCTGGCGCAAGCGTGCCCAAGGCACGCCAAGCGCCTTTGAATTCGTCGATCCGGGCGACCAGGCCCAAGACCTCCGGCGTGATTTGAAGGGTTTCGGTTCTGAACATGAACCAATGATACACCCATTTACACCCATTTATGGGAGGGCAAAACGGGTGTAAATGGGTGTGAGAATGGTGCTTAGCATCGTTCAGCTACCGGCGGCTACCCGACACGAACAAAGCCCTCGCAGGTCAGGGTGAGCGCCACGGCGGCGTGGACGCCGGCGATCACGGTCTCGGGGAAGTTCATGGAATGCGTGTTAGTCATGGGTTGGCGTTCTTGTCCAGCGGGCCAGTTGCTCGGCCGCGCTGCGGTAGCCGATGTCGATGATTTCTTCGGCGCGGTCGAACTCCATGAAGCGCACCGCGCCCAGTGGCGGCTGGATCAGGAAGTCGGGTTGGGTGTGCCGCAGGTCGGCTTCGGTGACGCGTGCCTGCATGATGTAGAGCGAGGCCAGCAGCACCTCGAAAATGCCGGGCAGCGGCTCCAGGGGGGGCTTGTGCAGCCAGGCCTCGAACTGCGCCAGCACCGGGCTGTTGATGGCCCGCAGGCTCTCCAGCAGGCGCGCCATGATGGGGGTATGGGCGTTGCCATTGCCGTTGCCATTGACGTGGCCGGCGGGGTGGGACAGCCGGCCCGTCACGATGTCGTGGTTGAGGTCGACCGCGATGACCAGGTCGGCCCCCATGGCGCGCGCCACGCTCACCGGCACCGGATTGACCAGCCCGCCATCGACCAGGATGCGGCCATTGCTGCGCACCGGCGTCACGATGCCGGGCACCGCGATGCTGGCACGCACCGCCTCGGTCAGGTCGCCCGTCGTGGCCACCACTTCTTCGCCTGTCATGAGGTCGGTGGCCACCGCGGCAAAGGGCAGCAACAAGCCCTCGATATGGGCGCTGGGCACATGGGCGCGCACGAATTCCGCGACCCGCTGACCGTCGATCAGCCCCGAGCGGGGGAACACCGGGTCGAGCAGGGCGACGATGCCCGGCCAGTCGAGATTGCGCAGTCTGGCGCTCAGGCCGTCAATCTTGCCCGAGGCAAAGACGGCGCCAATGACCGCCCCCATGCTGGTGCCCGCCACCAGGTCGACCTCGATGTTGGCCTCTTTCAGGGCGCGCAGCACGCCGACGTGCGCCAGGCCGCGCGCCGAGCCGCTGCCCAGCGCCAAGCCGATCCGGGGCCGCCTGGGCGGCGTGGCTTTGTTCGGATGGGGGTATTGCAAAGTGGCCGCAGTTTGTGTAAAAGCGCAACATCATAAAGCCAGTCGAGATCATGCCATACAAAGCCAGGCTGAAACAGGGTGAAGCGCGCAAGCGCAAGAAGCCCGGGTACCGGGTGACGAACGCTCGTGCGTACAACCAGAGTCTGAGAAAGCGCGGCATGATCAGCCTGTATGTTCCCGATGGCGATCTGAAGGCGCAGTTCATTAACGCGAAAGTCCGTACACCGGGCGTGTCGGGGCGCGAGCCGACCTACACCAGCGCGTACATCGAGCTGGTCTATACGTTCTACCGGCTGTTCGGCTGGGGCATGCGGCAGATCACCGGCTACATGGAGGATTACTGGGCGACCCGGGGGCTGGACATTCCGGTGCCCAGTTCCGGCCAGCTGTGCGACCGGTTCGCCGCGCTCAAGGTGAGTGTCACGCAGCGCTGCGAGCAACTGGCCAGACGGCTCGCGCGCGGCGAAGCAGTGAGCATGATCGTCGACAGCACGGGGCTGAGCTTCGGGCGTGCGAGTGAGTGGTACGAACAGAAGTACGGCAGGAAGGCGACGCAAACGCCGTGGCGCAAGATGCATCTGTCGATCGACGAGGCGATGAACATTCACGCGATCAGCATTACCACCACAGAAGTATCGGACAGCGAAGGAATGGACGCGCTCCTGCGCGCGGATCTGCCATTCGACAGGGTGATTGCGGACGGCGCGTACTACAGCATCGAGCGCACCGAAGCGCTCTCAAACGCGGGCGTGACGCCCGTCATTCCACCGCCGGCTCACGCCGTCGTGCATGGCAACGATCAGACCCGCTGGCATGACCAGATCGTCAAATACATCGATGAGAATGGTATCTATGCGTTCCACAAGAAATATGGCTACGGTACGCGCGCTGGTCGAGGCGCAGATCTCACGCATCAAGCGATGCATTGGGGCCACCCTCCTGACGCAGAAGATCGCGTCGCAGGAGAGCGAAGGCGTGATCATCGCCAACATCATTAACCTGTGGAATTCATTTGGGAGGCCCGTTTCCGTCAAAAATCCATAGTTGCGTCCGCAGCATGGGAACTCATACCCATCCGAACAAAGCCGCCACGCGCGGCCCCCCTTAGCCTGCAAACGCTGCCTGTCGATCGCGAATGACATCGCGGGCATTCGTGCTCGCCGGTATCGCGCAATCGATAGTTCATGCGGCAACACGCAAACCGTGCTCTATCGCATATGCATTCCACCGTTGATGGCGAAGTCCGCGCCGGTCACAAAGCTTGCGTCACCGGAACACAGGAATGCCACGAGCCCTGCGACTTCGTCCGGCTGGCCGAGGCGACCAACCGGAATCTGTGGAAGGACCTTCTTCTCCATCACATTCGCGGGTACGGATTCCGTCATTGGGGTCGCCAGGTAGCCGGGCGACACGGTATTGACCGTCACGCCATACTTCGCGACTTCCAGTGCGAGCGCCTTCGTAAAACCGTGGATGCCCGCCTTTGCTGCGGCATAGTTGGTCTGGCCGAACGCACCTCGCGCACCATTCACGGAGCCGATATTGATGACCCGTCCAAAACCCCGGTCAGTCATCCCGCGGATGAATGGTTTGGTCATGTTGAAAAGTGCGTCGAGATCTGTGCGCAGAACGGTATCCCAATCGGCCTTCGTCATTTTGAGGAAAGACGAATCGCGCGTAATGCCCGCATTGTTCACGAGGATATCAACCGCGCCGACCTCCGACAGGACGCGCTGCGCGCATCGCTCACAGGAGTCGAATTCGGCCACGTCGGCTTCGTACGCCCGGAAATTACGCCCGGCATCACGTTCATGCATGAGCCAAGTCGCCACATGATCGTTGCGTGCCGAGTGCGACATAACAACCGTCATACCCGCATCGTGAAGGCGGCGGCTGATGGCGGCGCCCAGGCTTCCCATGCCGCCGGTCACAAACGCGATGCGTTCATGCGGCATGCTGGTCTCCCCGGGTAGCACGTGCTCGCGTACCTGCCCCGGACGAGCCGTTCTGGACCGGTTGAGCCGCAGGATTAAACGCCGTGTAGTTGTCCACCACACCCGAGACCGCACGCCCGAAACTGCTCATCCAGTCGCGCACCGGCGCACCGAGCGGATTCGTCCCGGCGACCTTTTGCCACTGGTCGAACCAGGCGGATTGCCAACCCGGTTGCCAGCCCTTGAGTCCGTCCCGCACGCTCTCGCCCAAGTCCTTCTGGGTCTGTACCGCGATTCCCGCTCCCTGTTGCCAGATGTTCGTCCCTGCGGCAAGATAATCCCGTAGCACGTTCTGGAAGGTGACAGTGAGTTCGTTCCAGTCTTTGGCGGCGGCTACCGATTCACTGGCCTGACGCAGCGCGTCGAGATCGCGCTCGATCCTCAGTTTTTCGAGCGCCCAGGTATGCTGTCGCCACTCATGTGCAGACGCAAGACTGCGCAGCGCGATGCCGAGGTTCGCGCGATAGAGATCGAATGGGGTGTTGAATTCAGTCGCCATGGTAAGGGTCCTATTTTCGTCGCAAAGAGAAAGGGCAACACGTATGCGGAGCATTCCGTGTGGCGGAAACCACGCGTAAAAGCCGTATGGCGAAGACCGTTGTTTTTACTCTATGCGGTGTGGACTCCTGTCAATTGACCTGTATCAACCCAATCAACTGCGCGTGTTGAACACTCTTCCTCGCGCACGGGGCGAATGCCCTTCTGCACGGGAATGCAGGCTTGACCCACGTCAAATGTCACGCTCGCGGACCGCATGGAATCGGAAGTACCGGCAGGTATCCTCTGTCCTGTCTTTCCGGAGCTTGCGTGATGAACTACAGGAGCATCGTTGTCCATCTCGATACGGGCGAAGGCTCGCACCCGCGATTTGAATTCGCCTTGCAGCTTGCGAAAGAATCCGGCGCTCACCTCACTGGCGTCTTTGCCGTATCTGCATCTGGACCTGCGTCTTTCTATGTGCTGGATGGGTCGGCAGAGTATGACCACGCCCACTACCAGGTACGCCGTGAACGCCGCGCCGCGCTTGAACAACTGTTTCGCGCTGGGCTGGAGAATGCGGACGTGGCGGGCGACTGGATCGCCACCGAGGGATACGCCGGGCCGGCCGTGTTGCGCCATGCGCGCTGTGCCGACCTGATCGTCGCAGGTCAGGATGACCCTGACGATCCCGAGTCCCATGTCGCCGGCCATTTCCAGGCGAATCTCATCATGTCTTCCGGGCGCCCCGTGTTGCTACACCCTTACGCCGGCACCTTTTCGCCAGTCAGCGCGCAGGTCATGGTTGCATGGGACGGCAGCCGCGAAGCCACGCGTGCCATCAACGATGCGTTGCCATTGTTGCGGCGTGCAAAGAAAACCACCGTGGTCACAGTGAGGGCACCGGAGACCACACTGGCTGATCACCCCATTGCGGAACAGGACATTGCCGCGATGATCGCCCGACACGGCGTCCAGGTCGACATGGCCGAGTGCGTCCTGGCGGACAGCATGTCGATCGGTGATGCGCTGCTATCCCTCGCGTGCGATCTCAATGCCGGTCTGATCGTGATGGGGGCCTACGGCCATGCCCGCTGGCAGGAACTGATATTGGGCGGCGCGTGACCCGCGCAATTCTGAAATCGATGACCGTGCCTGTACTGATGTCGCGCTGAACGCGTTTTTTTTGAGGTTCGTCAGTAAAAAGTGTGGGTTGTCGGCGGCTCGGGCAAATTGCCAAGTGCATGATATAGCGCGATTTCCGTCGTTCGAAACGTCCGGAAGCCGTACGCTTTTCTCATGGTGACTTTGGCCTTGTTGTTCAAACCCTCGACGATTCCGCTGGAGAACTGCTTGCGCGCATGAAAGTAGTTGAGAATCAGTTCTCGATGGGCGCGCACGGTGCGTGCGAACTTCTTCATTGGTTCGATGCGTGAGCGCATGACCCGGGTGCACCACTGATCGAGGAACTTGCCTGCCCAGACAGGCGAGATGTAATCCCAGATCTGCTGGAACTCCTCCTTGAGAAGATAGGCGCGGACACTGCGCAGGTTGTAGTGCAGCAGATCGCGCAGGCGCAGTCGCTGATTGTCAGTAAGGTTCTCTGGCCGCTTGAGCAAACACCAGCGGGACTTCTTGAGGACTGGCTCATAGCCGTCGCGGGTCATGCGGCGAGCTTCCTCGGCGCGAACCTCGTCGATCGCCTTGTTCATTTTGGCAACGATGTGGAAGCGGTCGAGGATGTTCAGCGCGTTGGGGCAATGTAGTGCGATCATCTCGATGTAGGGCCGCCACATGTCCGAGCAGACGAACTCGACCTGCTCGCACAACCGTTTGCCGATCATGACGAAGAACTTTGCGAAGCTTTCCTTCGTGCGCTCCTGGCCAACCCAAAGCAGGCGCACGCAGCTGGCCTCGATCTGATAGACCAGCGTGAGATAATTGTGCCCTCGGCCATACTGGATTTCATCGACGCCCAAAGCGCGGATGGTGCCGAGTTCGCGATGGGCCAGCCCCCAGTCGACCACCCACTCCACCGCCTGGGCAACCTTCTCCCAACTGGTGCGAAAGCTTTGCGCTGTCTCTTTCCAGGAGAGCTTGCGTGCCCACTGCGCGAGAAACAGCATGTAGGCCTTGGTCAGCGTGTGCTTGCCGATGGCCCACGGCACCGTCTCGACCTTCACGCCGCACTCACGGCAGTCGACGCGGCGCATGGCGTACAGCAAAATCACCGCGAAGCCCCAGATCGGAATAAATTCGAAACTACGCGATGCGAGCGTGTCATAGCCGCTGCCAGGCCGGTTGCAACACGAACAGATCGGCTTCGAACCCTTGCGTGGCCGCACGTCGATCTCGATGGTTTTGGACTGCTCGCACAGTCGGGCACTTTCATAGACGAAGCCGGGAAAATGATGGCAGGCATTGAGCAGGCGGGTCAGCAACATGGTTAGCAAGCGCGCGGGAATCAGTAAAGACGCTATTGTTACCTCAGATCCGCACGCACTGGAGCGCTACGTCCCGGACTTGCAGAACTGGCCTGCCTCATGGCGCTTCGAGGACGAGGACATCCCATTCGGACAGGCGCTCGTGAAGGTCTTCACACCTTTCCTGCAACACCTGCTGACCCACGGCTATGCCCGCAAAACGTTGCACCGCCACCGCGATCACCTTTGGATGCTTGGTGGCCATCTCATCGAAGTCCGTCACGTCGATCCGGACTTAGCCGCCATGGATGCCCGCACACTGCTTCTCAATGAGATCCACGAGTTCGGTGGCCCGCTTTCGAGGCACCTCTCCGAGCACGAGCAGAACGCCTTTGACGCTACCTGCAAGAAACTCTATCGCTTCCTCTGTCCCTCATGAATCGCATCAAACCACCCACAGATTCCGCCGACGAGCCTGATTTTGATTGTCTTGCCGTGCGCGAGAGTCTCAGCATCCCATTCCAGCGAATCAACATGCCGGTAGGGCGATTTGCCTCCGGAGTCGTCGACCAGCCGGTTGCTCCGCAACGGGCAGTAGTACGCCTTGCCCAGCGACTCGATGAACAGCATCAGATCCTTCGTGGCGTACCACGTATCCATCAGGACGCGGCGAAACGGCAAGCCCTTGTGATGAACCGCATTGGTCAGCATGTCGCGCACGTGATCGAGCTTGGACCTGCCATCGCCGTCCGGATCGTAGATGCGGTAATCGATGACCCAGTATTCTCCGCTGTGCGGGTTCACGTAGACGCAGTTCACCACGCCGATGCCCTTGATGAGGCCGTGAGCGTTGCCGCTGTATTGGCGCCGCACGAGCTCGATCTTGTGCGAGAAATCCTTGTCGGTCACGGAGTCGTCGAACACGATGCAGCCGTCGTCATGCGGGACGATCTGCGCGCGCACGTTGTCCCACACGAGGCGCGGCGTCATGTGCTCGCGGCGCAAAAACCGGTTGATGGCATCGTGGCTCATATCGTCGACGTGGTCGGCAAAGTTGGTCAGCGTGCAGTTGGTCGGGCTCGTCAGCAGGTACTGGCAGTAGCCCAGGCGGCTCAGATGTTTCGTCATGCCCTCAACATTACGAAACTCCGCGCCGCTCCGGGTTTACGTCGTTTTGCAACAATTCGTGTCCGCGTTCACGCGCGGCTTTTTGCGTAAGTCCTATTTCATTCTCTAGTTTTTCCAGGTCATTGAATTTACCTGCGCGTCGCGCCAGGAGTGGATTTCTGTGCGGCGGAGCAAGATCGGTTCTGGGGGTCGCTCAAAAACGAACTTGTGCATCACCGCCGGCTCACGACACGCGCCGAGGCCCGGCAGGCCATCACCGAATACATCGAGATCTTCTACAACCGGCAACGCAAGCAGGCCCGTCTGCCCGTCTTGACTATCTGTCGCCTGCTGCCTTCGTGCAGCGATTTTATAAAACGCGACTCGCGGCTTAACCCATTGCTCTCCACTATTGACGACCGACCTCACTGCTTAACCCGTTGGCGTCCACGGATTCCGACCGACCTCAATTCTCACACCACCGGTTTCGGCAGATACCCCCATTCAGCAAGGCTCCCCGATTTGTTTAAGCCCGACTCTTGATGCCGTTCCAGCGAAATACATCGGGGTTGTCAATCCCGAATTGATCCAGCACGCGTCCGGCGATCTGCGTCACCATCTGCTGAAAACTGATCTCGCCAAGATAAAACGACGGCACCGGCGGAAAGACGACCGCGCCAGCCTCGGTGGCGGCGGTCATGTTGCGTAGCTGAATCAGATTCAAGGGCGCCTCGCGCGCCACCAGGACCAGCTTGCGCCGCTCTTTGAGAACTACGTCCGCCGCCCGCGCGATCAGGTTGCTGCTGGCGCCGTGCGCCACCGCCGAAAGGGTGTTCATCGAGCAAGGGACAATCACCATCCCCTCGGTGCGAAACGACCCCGACGCGATGGACGCGCTGATGTCCTTGTGCGCATAGACTCGGTGGGCCAGAGGCTCAAATGCCTCCCGTCCCAGATTCAACTCAATCTGCGCGTTAAGGATCGCGGCGGGCGAGAGAACCAGGTGAACCTCCCAGCCATCCGCTTGCTGCAGCAACTGCAGCAGCCGCAATGCGATCGCCGAACCCGATGCGCCAGTCACGCCGACGATAAGCCGCCTCGCGCTTGTACTCATGGAAGGCTCCTCCGCATCCGTGTCATCATGCGGCCACGCCGTCGGTGAGCGCTGCCGCGACCTTGCCACGCAGCTTGACAAAGCCGGCGTCAGCATAGGTTCCTAGCGCAGCTGCCCGCAGCGCGGGATCGGCTCGAACCACGCCGATGCCTTCCAGCGCCCAGGCCTGGATCAGCCGCTCGGCACAATCCCGCTGCTTCCTATTGTCGCCGTCGGGGGCGACGAGCAGGATCTCGGCCAGCAGGGCACGCCACGAAGTGCCTTGCTCGATCACGAGATCGCAGCCGCTTTCCCTAGCCAACTCGCGGCTGCGCGCGACAAAACGCAGCGCCTTGTCGCCTTCGATCGGCAGGGCAAACACCAGCCGCAGGTAACGCCCCTGGTGACGTTCGTGAAACGCGCGCCACGCGGCGCTCGCCTCGCCGCGCATCAGGGCCGCATGCGCGCCACCCGGGCCGCTAGAAACCTGACCGAGGTCTTCGAGACGCCCGCCGAGCTTCCCGGCCAAGCCGTGCAGCGTCGTCCACAAAAAATCCAAATTCTTGGGCAGTCCATACACGGCGCCATACAGGTTCCAGGGCGATGCCCCCGGCCCATATAGCGCTTCGTCGCTCGCCTTGTCGATCAGGACCATGTTATTGGGCACTACCATATTGATGCGCAAATCGCGCGCCGCCTCGGTCGCCGCGACGAAGGCCTTTTCATCATCCATGCGCAAGGCAAAAGGCCGATATGCCGGGGGCTGGGGTGAAATCCAGAAACCAACCTTGGTGGGCACGGCCCAGTCGCCTTGTTGATACAAGCCATCGGTGTAAGGCCCGAATCCATACTTGAACAGTTGCCAGGCACGCCCATCGTCCGTGCCAAACGCCCCCATCCCTGTACGCACTAGGGTGCCATCGCGCATCACCAATTCCAGGCCGCACTGCATCATCGCATGGTCGCCATAGGCCGTATAACCGAAGGCCCGATCCAGAATGCCGCCCATTATCGACGCATCGTCATCCCGCCCCGCGTCGACCCACATGGAGAAACCCTTGTCCTTGAGCCATCGGCGCAACTCGCCATAACTCACGCCTGGCTCGACCAGCACATACGCCGAATCCGTATCTACCTTGAGAATACGGTTCATGCGCGACAGATCGACCAGCACCGACCGCTCGGAACCGGCTGCGGGCGCCTGCAGGCCATTACCGCTGTGATTCGGCGTAACCCAGAGCGTCACGCCATCGGCCTTTGCCGCTTTCTGGATCGTCTGCACCTGCTCAACCGTTGCCGGGCGCACGGCGAACTTTGGCGTCACCATGCCAACCGCGCCGCGCAAGGCCATTGCAGCGGTACGGACAGGATCGAGCGCGATCCCAGATTTTTGCAGCAGCTCCGAAAAATTCTTCATCATTTCCCTCGTTATTGCTCGGCAACTTTAATCATAGCTAGCTCATCGACCGCTTATCTCGGCGTGTCGGACGGCAAAATCACCTGGCGCAACTGCGTCAGATCAACGCCCTTCAGTTGCGACCACGCAGCGCGCTTTCGGGGATCGATGGACGCGGGCGGTTCGCTGTCCCGCCAGGTGAAGGCACACTGGGTGCAGTGCCAGATCGACCATACCCTCTCGCCATTGTCGATCCCCTGATGCATCAGGGCCGCTGCCTGCGACTCACAGCGCGGGCAAGGGGGATTCTTTTCCTGGATCGCATTCATGTGACACCTCCTTGCTGCAATTCACGCAGGCGCTGCGCCAGCGCATCGATTTCCGCACTATGCGGACGTTCCACCAGATGCGGATCGGCACCGAGATTATCCGGGGCGACGAAACTGGTCGCGTCGATGATAAGATGGTGGCCCTTGCCAGGCACTTCGGCAGACGGATCGATCGGCACCATGGCCATATTGGGCAGCACGATAATATCTGTGGCGCGGGTCCGCGTCGAAAGCGCCCACATCACATCGTTCAGATTGAACGGGTCCACCGTTTCATCGACCAGGATGATGTTCTTGAGATACATCAGCCCGTGCGGTGTCCCCAGCGCGCGCATTGCCACCGACTTGGCGAAACCGCCATAACGGTTGCGCACCGAGATCACCGCCGTCATGCCGTGCTGATACATGGCATTAACCGCTTCGACCTCCGGGAAATCCTTCTTGAGTTGTGCGTAAACGGGCGCCGAGGTATTGAGGCCGATCAAGGTGTCGTGTTCGGTCCATCCCTTGCCGATATAAATGCTTTCGAAAATCGGGTCCGTACGGTGCGCGATGCGCGTAATGCGGAACAGCGGGACTTTGCGCACCCCGCTGTAGCTGCCCGGAAACTCGCCGAACGGCCCCTCGGTCTCGCGATGGTTGAGCAACAATTCCGCCTCGATCAGGATTTCGCTATCGGCCAGGATATCAGTGCCGTTGGCGGCTTTTGTAAGGCGTAGCGGCGCTCCCATCATCTGCGAAGCGTAGGCGTACTCGGATTCCTCGTAACCGACCGGCGTCGCGGCGAACAGCACCATCGCTGGATGGTTGCCCAGCATTACGGAAATATGCAACGGCTTGCCGTTCTGCTCGGCAGCCATGATGTGCCGCCCCATGTCGTGCGAGGGGATCGATAGCAGGGTAAAAGTGTCGCCCCCCATGGGCTGGATGCGGTAAATTCCAACATTCTGCTTGCCGAACTCGTCCGGATCAAGCGGGTCGCGGCTCACCACGCACGCCTTGCCAATGTAGAAACCCCCATCGCTGGCGTTGATACGATGCAACGGCAATAGTTCGTAGAGGTTGAAGTCTTTTTCCCGGACGTTCTCGAATATCGGCGCCTGATCCGTTGCCACCCATTCGAGCAGCGGTTGATCAGATCCCCAGCGCTTGATCAGATCGAAAAACAGTTCGCGCACGGTGGCAGTCTTGGGTTGCCCCATCAAGATCGCCAGATTGGCGAAGCTGCCGTGAACATTGACCGCGAGGCGCTTGCCCGGATAACCGCGAATCCGATCGAAAAGGATCGCAGGACCGCCGCCGGGATCGTTGCCAGCGGCCACGGCGATATGACGGATATCGGGCTCGGGCAGCACGGCATCCGGCCACTGCACGTACTGCGCATGCTCGGACAACAGATCGAGAAAGTCGCGCAGGCACCGCACCCGCTTCGCAACCTGGTGCGCCATGGCAGACAGCGCCACGCCTTTGTCAGTGACCATGGCTGGCTCCGGGCGTTTGAATCGTCACCCACTTCCATTCGGTACAGTGATCGATGTCCGTCACCGTGCCTTCACGCCCCATTCCCGATTCGCCGACGCCGCCAAAAGGCACATGCGGTTCGTCGTACAACGACGGGGCGTTGATATGTACCATGCCCGAGCGAATGCCGCTAGCCAGACGAATCGCCTCGGTCAGATTCTGGGTGTAAATGGCCGCCGAGAGACCGTAAACGGTGTCATTGGCAAGACTCAGCGCCGCTTGGGGCGACTGCACGGGATAAACGGATGTTACCGGGCCGAAGGTCTCCTCGTAGTAACACTCCATCTCCGGCTTGACGCCCGTGAGTATCGTCGGCAGACATCGGTTACCTGCCCATTTGTTGCCGGTCACGACCAGGGCACCTTGCGTCACGGCATTGTCGATGTGACGCTGGATGCGCTCACGCTGGCGCACCGAGATAATGGGTCCGGTCCAGGTGCCGGGATCGCGCAGGTCACCATGGCCGATGGCCTCGGCAGCCTCCGCGAAACGCCCAAGGAACTCGTCATGCACGGCGCTCTCGACCAGAATCCGGCTCGAGCCCATGCATACCTGCCCCTGGTAGAGGAACATCCCCATTACTGCGCCCTGTACGGCGGCGTCGAGATCCGCATCCTTGAGGACAACAAGGGGGCTTTTGCCACCCAGCTCGAGCAGGGAGCGCTTGAAGTGTCGGCCACACAGTTCGGAAAGATGGCGCCCCACCCGCGTGGAGCCGGTAAAGTTGAGGCCCCGATTCAAGGGATGCGCCACGAGGCAGTCACCGATCTCTTCGCCGAAACCGGTGATGACGTTGAAGCTGCCGGCAGGAAGGCCCGCGTCGCGGAACAGCTCCGCGACCCGCACGGCAAGCACCGGCGCATGTTCGGACGCTAGCAACACGACAGTGTTGCCAGTGGCCAACGGCCCGGTGCATTGCTTCATCGCCTTGATCAGGGGCACATTGAACGGGGTGATGCAGGCAAATACGCCCAGCGGCTCGCGCACAGCCAGTGACAACCGTCCCGGCGTATCCGAAGGCAGCGTCAGTCCGCTGATGCGCCGGGGAATGCCGGCGGCGGCGCGCAAATGGGCCAGCGCGTACTTGAGCTCGAACTGCGCCTTGATGAGCGGCGAACCGATCTCGTCAATCAACACCTCAATGAAGACCTCCGCGCGCTGCTCCAGCAATTCGGCGGCCTTGATCAGCCAGTTTTCGCGCTGCGCCGGTGCGGTTTCGCGATAACTTGCAAACGCCGCGTGCGCGGCCTGAACGGCCAACTCTACATCCTCTGGGGCGCCGCGGCTCGCTTCGGCGTAAGGCCGATCGTTTTCCGGGTTCAGATCCTGGAAAGTAGCGCCGCTCTTAGCGTCACGAAACTGGCCATCGATCCAGAGCTGCGTCTTGACAATTGCCATTTTTGTCTCCATCAATTTTTGTTTTTTGCCGGCAAGCCGACATGCGGTCCCGCCGCGAGATAACGCGACAGCGCATCAAGCTCCTGGTTACTGATCTCGGCGGGACGGAAGGCGGGCATCAAGCCGCGTCCATTGCGTACGAGATACCTGACGAAATCGACAGTGAGATTGTCGCGCTGGACCAGCGCCGCCTTATCCATGCCGTAATACTTGGCCAGTGCGAACGTGCCGGGATTTTCCACCCCAAGGGCGTGGCACACGGCGCAGTAATGCGTGTAAACCGCCTGCCCCTTCGCCATGATGTCGGCGTCGAAAGGCCCTGCGGCCTGAGCTGCGCGCAGGCCCATGCCGCCAAGCAGCAGCGCCGCGAGCATATTGTTCAGCAAAACCGATGACACGCGCTTCATGCCTTGACCTCCTTGCGCATAGTTTTCGGCCATATCCCCATCTTGCCGGGCGATAGAATGCCTTGCGGATCGAGGGCGTCCTTCAACTTTTCGTGCTGCCGCCAGAGCGATCGGTCGTTCCAGTTGTATGTAGCGGCAATCTGGTCCATGAAATCGATGTGCGTGCGATATTCACCATAACCGGCCTCTGACGCCGCCCGGACCAGTTCGCCAAAAAGTTTGTTTGCCCGCGCCTTCGAGTCCTCGTTATCACGCTCGAAGGTCAGGCAGAAGATATGATGCATGTCGCGCCAGCCAACGGCGAATTCGCCGCAGTAATCGAATCCGGCGGCATCGCAGCGGTCGCGAATCAGGGCATATTGCCGCATGGCATCGGGCCCGGTAACCGGCGAGATGGGGGAGAAATCAATGTGCGCGCCATTGGGAATCCAGTTCATCAGGTTGTATTCGGTCATGTTCGGCACGCCCATGCCAAGCTTTTTGCGGTACTCCCACGCCGCCTCGCCCTTGCGATCCGCATCCAGGTAAACCTTGGCGCCTGGTATTCCCATGAAAATGTCGCGAATAACTTCCCAGGTGTTGTCCATGATTTGTTCCGGACCGTAGAGGGCGCCATAGAAATTCCATTCCCCAATACGTAGATCCCGCTTCATTTTTTGGCGCGCGCTCGGCGGCAAGGGACCCCTACCTGTGTAATAGTCGCTGCGGCGCACCTGCACGGCTGCATCCCAAATCAGCCCAGCCGTCACCGCCACGGCGGGAATCAGCATATTGACCTTGAGCGGACGCAAGGCTTCCGTGACCGCTTCCAGATCCTCCTCGCGCTCGAACGTAAACATGTAGGGCCGATAGCCTTGAGGCTCGCGCATCAGCCAAACACCCATCTTGGTCACTACGCCATAATTGGACTGGGTAAACAAGCCATCCATACTGGGGCCGAAACCGTATTTGTACAGGTGGGCAGTTTGGCTGTTGGGCAAGGCCCCCATGCCCGTATTCACGACGCTGCCGTCAGCCAGAACCACCTCCATGCCGCACTGCATCATCAAGTGGTCGCCATAGGGCGTGTAGCCGACGCCGTGTTCAAGCGTGTTGGGCATTACGCCGCCCCAGGCGGGCGCTGCGCAATCGATCCACAGCCTGGAGCCGATTTTCTTCAGGTGTCGATAGAGATCGATATAACTGACGCCGGGCTCAACCACAGCGTAACCGTGTTTCTCATTGACTTCGAGAATACGCTTCATCCGCTTCATGTCGAGGACGACGAAGCCGGCCTTGCGTGGCGCCGGACCACCATACGCAAAATTCTTGCCGGTGCCGATGGTCCACAGCGGGGCTTTGTTCGGATGGGTATGAGTTCCCATGCTGCGGACGCAACTATGGATTTTTGACGGAAACGGGCCTCCCAAATGAATTCCACAGGTTAATGATGTTGGCGATGATCACGCCTTCGCTCTCCTGCGACGCGATCTTCTGCGTCAGGAGGGTGGCCCCAATGCATCGCTTGATGCGTGAGATCTGCGCCTCGACCAGCGCGCGTACGCCGTAGCCATATTTCTTGTGGAACGCATAGATACCATTCTCATCGATGTATTTGACGATCTGGTCATGCCAGCGGGTCTGATCGTTGCCATGCACGACGGCGTGAGCCGGCGGTGGAATGACGGGCGTCACGCCCGCGTTTGAGAGCGCTTCGGTGCGCTCGATGCTGTAGTACGCGCCGTCCGCAATCACCCTGTCGAATGGCAGATCCGCGCGCAGGAGCGCGTCCATTCCTTCGCTGTCCGATACTTCTGTGGTGGTAATGCTGATCGCGTGAATGTTCATCGCCTCGTCGATCGACAGATGCATCTTGCGCCACGGCGTTTGCGTCGCCTTCCTGCCGTACTTCTGTTCGTACCACTCACTCGCACGCCCGAAGCTCAGCCCCGTGCTGTCGACGATCATGCTCACTGCTTCGCCGCGCGCGAGCCGTCTGGCCAGTTGCTCGCAGCGCTGCGTGACACTCACCTTGAGCGCGGCGAACCGGTCGCACAGCTGGCCGGAACTGGGCACCGGAATGTCCAGCCCCCGGGTCGCCCAGTAATCCTCCATGTAGCCGGTGATCTGCCGCATGCCCCAGCCGAACAGCCGGTAGAACGTATAGACCAGCTCGATGTACGCGCTGGTGTAGGTCGGCTCGCGCCCCGACACGCCCGGTGTACGGACTTTCGCGTTAATGAACTGCGCCTTCAGATCGCCATCGGGAACATACAGGCTGATCATGCCGCGCTTTCTCAGACTCTGGTTGTACGCACGAGCGTTCGTCACCCGGTACCCGGGCTTCTTGCGCTTGCGCGCTTCACCCTGTTTCAGCCTGGCTTTGTATGGCATGATCTCGACTGGCTTTATGATGTTGCGCTTTTACACAAACTGCGGCCACTTTGCAATACCCCCCATCCGAACAAAGCCGCGCCGCTCCGGGTTTACGTCGTTTTGTAACAATTCGTGTCCGCGTTCACGCGCGGCTTTTTGCGTAAGTCCTAAAGGTACTCGAGAGTGCCGACTTCTCGCTTGTTTTTTCTCGGACTCGCTCCGGCCTCGGCGCTTTTCATCTGAACACCGATCCATTTCCTGGTGATGTGATCCGGCGTGGCCGGTTGCCTTCGTGCACCAGATTCATCGTCAGGCGGCAGTGATCAAACTCACGTTGCTCTATTCCTCAATCAATGCCTTGTTGATGCTCTCGTAGTTGACTTGCAGGGGCTCACATCGCTCAGCGCATCGCCCACGAAGGACTCAGTGCGGATCTTCCTGTCCCGCGTATCGCTCGTCTGTCAGTATGCCCCGAACTGGTTCGGGAGGGCCTTGCAATGGGGGGGGGGTGAGTGACCCCGCGCGTCTTTCATCTATCGCGGCGAGCATCGCCTTGATCGTCTCAATGAGTCTTTCGATTTGAAGGAGCCGTTTGTGCTGCCTATATTGCATATTCTATGCGATACTTCGTAGTGCAAAATAATGTAGAGAACAACAATGAAACTCTGGACGGCTTGGTGGGACGCGATCTGGCTGCTACGCCCAGCGTTTTCTCGCCTGCGCAGCTTCATGTGGTTCGCAACTGTCGTCGCTGGCTTGACTGTGCGCACCGAGTTGCTGGGCGTGACCAGCATCGTGCGGGCTCTCAAACTGCGGCCAGCCCTGTACAACAAGCTGCGTGACAGCCTGCATAGCGACGCCGTGCAGCTCGATCAGCTTTCAGCGCTGTGGACCCAGACGGTGCTGCGCCTGTTCCCTGACCCGCTACGCGTCAATGGCCGACTGGTTTTGGTCGGCGATGGCATCAAGGTGGCCAAGAGCGGCAGGAAGATGCCCGGCGTCAAGCTGCTGCATCAACAGTCCGACTCCAACACCAAGCCCGAATACATCATGGGGCACTCGATGCAGGCGGTCAGTATGCTTGTGCGGGCCGCCCAGAGCGTCTTCGCCGTACCGCTGGCCGTGCGTATTCACGAAGGTCTGGTGTGGTCCAACCGCGATCGGCGTACCTTGCTCGACAAGATGATCTCGCTGCTTGGCATCGTCTCGGTGCAGCAGCCGTTCTACTTCGTGGCCGATGCCTACTACGCTGCTGGCAAGATCGTCAAAGGCCTGCGCGATCGGGACAACCACCTGGTCACACGCGTGAAGTCCAATGCAGTCGCCTGTGCCCCGTACGTGCAGCAGGGACCGCGCAAACGGGGGCGTCCCAGGCGCTACGGTGAGAAGATCAAACTCAAATCGCTACTGGCTGATCCCCAGGCCTTGCAATCCGCCCCCAGTCCGGTCTATGGCGAGCACAATGTCACCATTCACTATCGGGTCTGCGATCTGCTGTGGCCGGCGTACGGTCAGCTGGTTCGCTTCGTGGCAGTGACTCACCCAAGCAGGGGTTCGTGTCTGCTGATGTGCACCGACCTCAGTCTGGATGCCGTCGAGATCATCCGCCTGTATGGATTGCGCTTCAAGATCGAGTACAGCTTCAAACAGGCGGTGCATCGGATCGGCACATTCGCGTACCACTTCTGGATGCAGGACATGAAGCCGCTCGCCCGCCGAAACGGCGATCAATACCTTCATCGCGAGTCACTCGAGTACCGCAACGCCGTCAAGCGCAAGATCCACGCGTACCACGTCTTTATGCACGCTGGCATCGTCTGTCAGGGACTGCTTCACTATCTGGCAGCGGTGTTCCCTTCACAGGTCTGGAGTTCCTTTGGATCCTGGCTGCGCACTATCCGCCCCGGCATCCCTCCATCGGAGTTGGTCGTCGCCAACGCACTACGTCAATGCCTGCCCGAATTTCTCGTGAATAGCGCCAAAACCCATTTCTTCGCAAAATTCATCGCAGAAAGGCAGGACCCCGACACATTCGAGATGTTCCGCCTGGGCACATAGCCGAAAAACCACGCCTGAATTCGGCACTCTCGAGTAAAGGTAAATGTTCGGGTAATTACTGCCACTAATGAAAACCTCAAACAGGCGGTAAAAAGCCGGCGTTTCCGTGAGGATCTTTTCTATCGGCTGAATGTGTTTCCAATTGTTATTCCACCTTTGCGTGAAAGAAAGGATGATATCCCGCTTTTGCTGGAATTTTTCATAAAGAGATTTTCAACGAGGCATGATCGGTGCCTCAAGGGCTTATCCGGCCGTTCGCTTCAGCTATTGCTGGATTACTCGTGGCCCGGGAACGTCCGCGAGATGGAGAATGTGCTCGAACGTGGTGTTATCCTCGCTGAGGAAGGCGGTACGCTCGATGTATGTCACTTGTTTAGTAGCGGTGAGACCGTGGAATGTAGGGGTGCTTTTGGTTTAAGCGACCTCGGATCGCTTGTCCTCGATTCCATATCGACGAGTGCTCCCGCCGAGGCGATCGGGAACAGCGGAAAAGCCCCGGAGGGGCTCGAGGATTGGGCAACGCTTGCCGTACAGATGAACAAAGCGACACTTTGCGAGATCGAAGATGCGCTCGTACGCGCAGCACTCAAAGCCGCGAACGGGAACATATCGGAAGGCGCACGTCTTCTTGGATTGACACGTGCGCAACTCGACTACCGTGTCAAGAAGAGGTCTGGTTTGAGCGGTTGAGCTTGCCCGCCGATCTTCGCTGAGGCTTTGTTCGGATGGGGGGTATTGCAAAGTGGCCGCAGTTTGTGTAAAAGCGCAACATCATAAAGCCAGTCGAGATCATGCCATACAAAGCCAGGCTGAAACAGGGTGAAGCGCGCAAGCGCAAGAAGCCCGGGTACCGGGTGACGAACGCTCGTGCGTACAACCAGAGTCTGAGAAAGCGCGGCATGATCAGCCTGTATGTTCCCGATGGCGATCTGAAGGCGCAGTTCATTAACGCGAAAGTCCGTACACCGGGCGTGTCGGGGCGCGAGCCGACCTACACCAGCGCGTACATCGAGCTGGTCTATACGTTCTACCGGCTGTTCGGCTGGGGCATGCGGCAGATCACCGGCTACATGGAGGATTACTGGGCGACCCGGGGGCTGGACATTCCGGTGCCCAGTTCCGGCCAGCTGTGCGACCGGTTCGCCGCGCTCAAGGTGAGTGTCACGCAGCGCTGCGAGCAACTGGCCAGACGGCTCGCGCGCGGCGAAGCAGTGAGCATGATCGTCGACAGCACGGGGCTGAGCTTCGGGCGTGCGAGTGAGTGGTACGAACAGAAGTACGGCAGGAAGGCGACGCAAACGCCGTGGCGCAAGATGCATCTGTCGATCGACGAGGCGATGAACATTCACGCGATCAGCATTACCACCACAGAAGTATCGGACAGCGAAGGAATGGACGCGCTCCTGCGCGCGGATCTGCCATTCGACAGGGTGATTGCGGACGGCGCGTACTACAGCATCGAGCGCACCGAAGCGCTCTCAAACGCGGGCGTGACGCCCGTCATTCCACCGCCGGCTCACGCCGTCGTGCATGGCAACGATCAGACCCGCTGGCATGACCAGATCGTCAAATACATCGATGAGAATGGTATCTATGCGTTCCACAAGAAATATGGCTACGGCGTACGCGCGCTGGTCGAGGCGCAGATCTCACGCATCAAGCGATGCATTGGGGCCACCCTCCTGACGCAGAAGATCGCGTCGCAGGAGAGCGAAGGCGTGATCATCGCCAACATCATTAACCTGTGGAATTCATTTGGGAGGCCCGTTTCCGTCAAAAATCCATAGTTGCGTCCGCAGCATGGGAACTCATACCCATCCGAACAAAGCCGCCACACGGCTCCCTTATTGTTGAGCGCTTTGCTCAACCTTGCGACGCCATCTTTAAGCGGTTTTACACCACCGGCAACACCGCCTTCGAGCGATCCTGCGTCGACAGCTTCATCGTCCGGGTCAGGGTCGATGCCTTCGCGATCACACGCGATGGCCAAATGCCTTTTTCGCTAATCTTGGGCTGTTCACGATGTCCGCAGCCCTTGAATCAGCGCGCCAATCCCGATGTGGAAACAACTGACTGGAGAGCCCGTCGCGGGAAAACCGCACACCGGGTTCGGAGGGAGGGGACGGCGACCGCCGTTTCCTACCCCTATACAATGGCGCTTATATCGTTGGGTAGATTAGCGGCATACGCATGCGACCCACGCGATCGCCAGAGGGGTCGAGCTGAGCGCCGTGCGAGATAACCTGCGTCACGCGTCGATTTCGACCACATCGATTTACTTGCATACCGACGATGTAAAGCGGGCACGGCAGTTTGGGCAGGCGTTTACCGACTGAGTTACTCGCTCGTCACGTCAGGCAACAAACCGATTGACGTTCACAATGTGGAATGACGGAATTTTCTGGGGTTCCGGCGTAGAACCCCTTCCACGTCGCGCGCGAAATCGGGGGGATCTCGATGGCGAGCGACAGCTGGCCACCGCGCATGCGCCGGTCAAGGTCGTCGTAATCGGTCAGCGGTGTCTGCTGCAGTATCTGGGGCACCATTTTGAGCCTAACAAGAGCGATGCGGATTTCAGGACCGAGGCGGGCTGACGATCGACGCGTCGTTTAGGCGACGCGTATCCGGACTTTCAGTCCGTAGTACAAACCCACCGGCTTTAGCCGGTGGTTGTTTAGAGGCACCAGTGCGACGTTGACTCGACACGACGGTGCGTGAGCAGGCAATCGCGCTCCGACCGAGAGCGGGCTGCCGGTCGGAACGTGTGCGAAGCGTGTGCGCTCAGAATTTGTGGCGCATGCCAATGCGTGCAACGAACTGCTTGCCATTCGACGAAATGGCGGCGGTATTGGTGATGGCCGCGACGGCCGGGCCGCCTGTAGAGTCGTCGCCGAGGGCGCGTTGGTAGAGCGCCATCACGTACACGTCAGTGCGCTTGGAAAGCGAGTAGTCGAGCGACGCGTCGTATTGCAGATACTTCGCGCGTTCGACTGATTTTCCGTTCTGCTCCGTGAGCGCATTGCGATCGACGTAATCAGACGCCAGGAGCAGTTGCAGCGCAGGCGTGAAACGATAAATGAAATTGACCTGCACGTCATTGAAGGTCGCCGTGCTACCGGTCGCGTATCCCGAGGCCGGACCCTTGGCGCCGGTCGGCATCGGATTGCTGCCCAAATCCATGAACTTGGCGTTCGTATACGTAACGCCGAGCGTCGCCGGCCCGAATCTATAGGAGCCGCCGAAATCGATCAATTGAAACGTGTTCGCGCTCATAAAGCCGGAGTAGAGCGGCGTCATCAAGGCTTCGGGCAGGCTTGATGCGGCAGTGCTAAACATGCCGGTGCCCGGGTTGCGCGCGTTAAGGTAGGCTGCGCCGAGGGCGACCGGTCCCTGGTTATACGAAGCGCCGAGCGACCAGATCTGGTTGTTGGTGAAGCTGCCAGGCGTACCGCCGAGACTGTACGTACCGCCGAATTTGAAGCCCGAAAAGTTGGGACTTGCATACTTGATGGTGTTGTTCGAGTGGTAATCGATGTTCGAGTTGTCGAGGTCGCCCGGGTGCGCGCCGTAGACGCCGCCGCCGAGTAGGCCGGCCGCGAGTGGGGACGCATAGTCGAAAATCGAGTCGTACTGGCGACCGAGCGTGACCGTGCCGTATTGAGTCGCGAGGCCGACCCAAGCCTGGCGGCCGAACATCAGGCCGTTCTGGCTGAGTGTGCCGCTGTTGAGGTTGAAACCGTTTTCTAGCAGGAATACTGCCTTCATGCCGCCGCCGAGGTCTTCGGCGCCGGTCAGGCCGAACCGGTTACCCTGCATCACGCCCGAGGCTAACTGGTAGACGTGGCCGCCCTTGTTGTTGGTGACCATGTCGAACCCTTCGTCAATGATGCCGTACAGGGTGACACTGCTTTGTGCATGTGCGGCACCGGCTAATGTTCCGAGCGCAACGAACGCGATAATTGACTTTTTCATGTGGTAGGTGATTGTTGTTTATGTGTCTTGAAACATCCGCGCGCGAACTCGAGCCATCTGCGCTTATGTACCTTCAGCAATTCAACGTGGCAGAGCCCCGCTTCGGGTTGGTTCAACGTCGCTACACTCTGCTCGACACTAAAGCGTCTGCGCCACGTTACACGGCTATTTTATTTTTCCTGATTAGCCATCTACCTCAGCCAAGTTCATCGGATTATCCTGTACAGGGTGAAATGAATACATCCAGGCGAGGAGCGCGTTATGGCAATCAATCAAGTCCAGTTTCAAAAGGGCCTTTCGATGGCCGAGTTCATGAATCTGTACGGTACGGTCGAACAGTGTCATGCGGCGCTGGTGGTCTCGCGCTGGCCGAACGGCTTTGTCTGTCCGAACTGCGCGAAGAGCGCGCATAGCACCTTCGTGCGCAACGGCCGGCAGCACTGGCAATGCCAAGCTTGCCGACATCAGACGACAGTCACCTCCGGCACCGTCTTTGAGGCGACGAAACTGCCGCTCACCCGCTGGTTCCTGGCCATGCATCTGTTGACCCAGGCCAAGAACAACGTCTCGGCCCTGGAACTCAAGCGCCATCTTGGAGTGCGCTACACAACGGCCTGGATGATGAAGCACAAGCTGATGCAGGTCATGGCATCGCGAGAAGCCTCCCGTGTCCTCGACGGTCGCGTTGAAATCGATGACGCCTACCTGGGCGGCGAACGTCCGGGCAAGCGCGGTCGCGGTTCCCCAAACAAGGTCCCCTTCGTCGTGGCGGTGCAGACCACCGACGATGGCAAACCTGTCCTCGCCTGCTTCGTCCGGATTCCCTTCACAAGGGACGCCATTGAAACCTGGGCCAGGCAGGCGCTGTCGTCTTCCGCTCAGGTCCTGTCCGACGGACTGGGATGTTTCCGGGGCGTGACCGCCAGTGGCGCCGCGCATACCGCTATCGTGATGAACAGCGGCACGGGAAGGGAAGCCGCGCAGCACCCTCAATTCCGCGCCGTGAATACGGTACTTGGCAACCTGAAGACGGCTATCAGCGGGACTTACCATGCTTTCGATTTCCAAAAATACGCCGACCGTTACCTGTCAGAACTCCAGTACCGATTCAACCGTCGCTTCGACCTCCGTAGCATTCTCAAACGCCTCGTGCGCGCTGCCGCTACGACACCGCCATGGCCGGAGCCGGCCCTTCGGGCGGCTGAGGTAGATGGCTAATCAGGTTATTTTTTGACAGTTCCTAATGTCAGCTGTCGCTGACGACGTAACAGATTCAACAATGCCACTACTCAGCACTCTCGTAAATCAGGGTAAATTCGAGGCCGCGTTTGATTCCACGCGCCAGGCCAGCCTTCCACCTACCGGAAATGGAATGGACGCCTCCATCCCGCGCGAGGTGGAAGCGATGAACAGACCCACATACTCGCGGACCGACCGAATCAATACGGTCGGAATGGAAGATCATTGACGTCTTCAGAGCCAACCGGAGGAGGTCCATCATGAACCTACAGCCGTAGGAGTTGACATCGCCAAAAGCGTGTTTCAGGTGCACTGGGTCGACCCGTACACAGGTGAAGTCGTCAACAAGGCAGTTAAGCGAGACAAATTTCTTGAATACTTCGCGAATCGTGCGCCCTGCATGATCGGTATCGAAGCGTGTGGCGGTGCGCAGCATTGGGCACGGCAACTGACAAAGATGGGTCATCTGGTGAAGCTGATGCCGCCGAAGTGAGGTTGCCCGCGAATTTCGGATCCCTTAACTGAGCGGAGATTATGCCACCCGTTGGTTCTGGGTGGCGTACCAGTCCTGCTCGAATTGCATCGGGCTGACGTAGCCCAACGTCGAGTGCAAGCGCGAATGATTGTAGAAGCTCAACCAGTCGATTACCTCGTCCATTGCTTCGCGACGCGTTGCAAAGCGCTGGCCAAGGATGCGCGCTCGCTTGAGCGATCCCCACAAGCTCTCGGTCGGCGCGTTGACCCAACAATTTCCTCGACGGCTCATCGAGCTGCGCACCGCGATGGCTAAGAAAGAGCGGCTGGCCGGAGTGATCGCCGCCGTCGGCCATCTGGCGACGATTGCGAGCACGATCGCTGTGCACGTAGACGTACAGCCGCTCATAAAAACCGCGCGGCAGGTGCAACACACCCTTGACACCGCCCTTCGTGTCGATGCCCGTACCCGGCCCGCAGGCGAGACGGATGTCGTCGCCGTGAAACTCGCCCGGCTTGCGCATCACGTGTTTCGCGCGCACGGTTAGTACCGTCTGGATGCGAGCGCCCGTCAACAGTGCGAACAGATGAACGAGCGTCATCTCGGTGTTGCCGAGAGCGGCTAACGATTCAAGCAGCA
Source organism: Paraburkholderia aromaticivorans (assembly GCF_002278075.1). Classification (NCBI taxonomy): domain Bacteria; kingdom Pseudomonadati; phylum Pseudomonadota; class Betaproteobacteria; order Burkholderiales; family Burkholderiaceae; genus Paraburkholderia; species Paraburkholderia aromaticivorans. The sequence goes on from NZ_CP022993.1 coordinate 91,938, forward strand.
CCGACTGCTCGGAAGAGGCGAGCGGGCGCAGGCGACCGCCGTCCTGAATGCGATCGTCCCACGGGTCTTCTACGCGCCGACCGCTGATCGACAGGTCGGTGGTCTTGACCTCAATCACTCGGCCGAAGCCCTTCTGGTCCCTGAACTCGATGAAACGGCCAGATTCGACCCACGGCGCGTTCGCGGGCCTGAAGCCTGCTTCGGCCACGAGCCAGCGATAGAAGCGCACCACGGCGCCCATACGACGCCTGGCAACACCCGCAGACAGTTCGCCTGCCTGCACGGCCAGCCTGATCGAGGCGCTGTAGCGGTAGGTCGGACGTTGCCGCTTGTTCACGGGGAACGTCAGCCAGTCGACGCCCTCGTCATCCAGATAACGACAGAACGCCACCAGGTCGTCTGCGATGCTGGCGAACGTCAGCATGTTGGCCGACGACTTCGACTCCATCATATCGATGAGCCAGAGGTTCGCCTCAGCCCACGGCGCACCGTTAGCAAGCCGGACAACAGGAAACAGCGGGAAGGCGCCTGCGATCCACTGCGGGCGGGCGTCGCGCCGCGTGCCGGTGTCGGGGTCTGCGAGCGGGACTGTGTGATAGATGGTGCCCCCCTCGGGGGTGGTGATACTGACCGGCGTCGCGCCGGGAGTGTCGCGGTCAACGACCTCGGTCAGCGGCAGTTGCCGGATGGTCGTTCGTCTTGCTGTCATCGTCCAGATCCTCTGCTGTGTTTGTGCGGGTGTCCGCTTTAACACAGCCTGCGAGTATCAGGAGATCGTTCTTCACTTGCGCATATTCCCTGGAAGCTGCCGGCCAACCTACGCTGATCCGCGTTCCCACCATACGTCGCGCGCTCCGCCACCTCAATTGAGGGGCGTCGCTGATGGACCGCATACGAACAACCAGATCGAGCGTCGATGTTGTGGAGCGTCGTCGAATTCGGTGCTGAAATGGGCGAAGTCGACCTGTGCCTGTTCGCCGGCGGCTGTCTCAAACCTTACTTCGAAGCCGCGTTCGGTGACGTAAGCCACGAACGGTCAACACCCCAATCGGCAAGTGCTTGATCATTGTGTTCGCCGGCGTACGGGGCTGGCATACTGATTTCTGCAGTAGTGCGGCTAAAGCGCGGTGCCGGTGCTGGTTGGGTCACGCCGCCGCGCTCGATAAATGTATTGCGCGCTACATTGTGTGGATGGTGGCGCGCCTCATCCAGACTGAGCACTGGCGCAAAGCAAGCATCAGTGCCTTCCATTACCGCACACCATTCGTCACGGGTCTTGGTACGGAATCTTGTGGCAAGCTTTTGTTTCAATGTTGGCCAAGCTGCGGCATCGAGCTGGCGACTGAATTCCGGGTCATCAATCTCAAGCTTTTCGATTAAGAGTGAATAGAACTGAGGCTCGATAGCACCGACTGAAATCCATTTACCGTCCGCGCACTGATAGGTATCGTAAAAATGGGCGCCGCCGTCTAGCAAATTGGTTTGCCGTTCGTTACTCCACAGCCCCATCGCCTTGAATTCATACACGATCGATGCCATCAACGCCGCACCATCAGTAATCGCGGCATCAACCACTTGTCCGCGCCCTGACTGTTGAGCTTCCAGCAGAGCACTCACAATCCCGAATGCTAGCATCATGGCGCCGCCACCTATATCCCCGATCATTGCGGGCGGTGCCACTGGCCCGCCGTCAGCACGCCCAATGGTATGCAATGCGCCGCTAATCGCGATGTAATTGATATCGTGACCGGCGGCCTGATTAAGCGGACCGTCCTGCCCCCAGCCGGTAATACGGCCGTACACTAGACGTGGATTGCGCACGTGGCAAACATCGGGGCCAATGCCTAAGCGCTCCATTACGCCAGGTCGAAAGCCCTCAATCAAGGCGTCGGCTGAATCGATCAATCCCAGGAATGTCGCCACACCCTCTGCGGACTTGAGATCGAGTGCCACCGAACGGCGGCCCCGGTTGAGAATACTGTTGCGGCCTGGTCTCATGAATCCAACTTCACGGTCCTCGCCAACCGCATCCAGGCGATCGATACGCAAGACTTCTGCACCCATGTCAGCTAGCATCATTGCACAAAATGGTCCGGGGCCGATGCCCGCGACTTCGACGATCTTTAATCCTTGTAATGGCCCGGCCATCGTATACTCCTATTATTCCGTGGAAACAGCCACTACCCTACGGATAGTGGATCACTGACTTTGCACTTTCGTGTTTTAAAATCCGTTACCGTCGCACTTCCGGGTTCGGTTCGTTCAGAAAGGCACCAACAAAATCGGCCGCCAAGGCCTGCAGTTGCTCGGGTGTCGGATTGCGTACCCAATGTACCGTCCAGTTGAGAGCGCCTACCGTCATTCTGCGAAATAGCGCAATGTCGGCCGCAATCAAGCCTTCATTCTTCACTTTTGCCAGCACCTGTAGCCAAGTATCTCGATAACTCTGACTAAGTGCCTCCAGCGGTGCGCGTTTTTCAGGTGATATCTGGCGCCATTCACGCAACCATACTTTATGCGCGTAGCCGTACTCCGAGTGCAAGCCTTCCAAATGACCCAGTACCAGAGCGTATAATTGTTCGCGTGCGCTGCGTGCTCCCTCCAGTTTTTTTGTCACTACTTCCAAACCTTGGAGCATGCCGCCCTCCATTACTGCAAACAGCACATCTTCCTTGGTGGCGAAATGATAAAAAAAACTGCCGGACGTCATGCCAACCGCATCCGCGATATCGCGCACACTGGCCCCCTGATAGCCTTTTTCCTCGAACAGCTTGCCGGCCGCGCGGATTAATTCCCAATAACGGGCTGGCGGCTGGCGCTCCGTTTGGCCGGTAGACGGGCCGCTTCCTTGTCGATTAGCAGTACCATTTTTCTTTGCCACTTAATTGCCTCATTTTTGATTTGAATGTTGTTGCGGTTATTTTGAATCGTAGAAAGATATTGTATATGTGCGATCATCGCAGCTCATATTGATTTTCCTACGACACAATAATAATTTCCTGGAAAATGCTGCTTGCTTATCCGACATTCGCCCTGCAAAAATATCATTTTATTTTTGCAGAGATTTACCTGAAATACAATGCGACGTCGCCGAGCGCGCCGAAAGACGCTTTAAACATTTGATTACGCTGTGCGCGATAACCGCGTGTTAAGCCGCCGGTTAAGACAATATTTCCTGCATTGAGTTGCGCTCCATCACGATTGAGTCTGTTGGCAAGCCAGGCAACGGCAATCAACGGACCACCCATTGCTATTACTGCCCCTCCCCTGGTCGAGCAGCTTGCCGTCAGCCCAAAATTCAACCTGAATGCGCCGAAAGTCGCCAACGCTGCTTATTGCGTGCGGCGCGCCGAGTACATAGCGCGCACTGGAACTGTTGTCGACAATATTGTCGACTGCTTTGAATACATACTCGCGATAGCGGGTATCGCAGATTTCCAGCGCCGGCATGCAGACGCCGCCTGCGAGCAGCACCGATTGCCGATCATGCCCACCACCGGCCAGCTGTCGATCGAGCCGAACCGCCATTTCTGGCTCGACTAACGGATGGATCAGTGAATCGAACGCGACTTCGCCACTGTCCTGGGCCACGCCGATGTCTTCGCTCAGCACACCATAATTTGGCTCATCAATGTTCATTTGTTGGCGCATTGCTGCACTGGTGTAGCCGAGCTTGTATCCGACGGTTGCGCGACCTCGCAGTTTCATTTTTTGTCGAGCGATCTCATATGCATCGGTTTCATTGAGATCCGGATAGCGGAAAGAAAGGGTGTCGATCGGCAGCAGCCCACACTCCGCCTGCCAAAGCGCGCGCGCGAGCTGGTCGATCGTGCTGGTAAGTAGCGACATGGGTCTTTGAAGGAAATTACTGTAAATCGCGGCTTCCGCGAAAAAGTCGCCGACGAGCCGATTAAACCGTGCAGCATGCTCGATCTGGGTCCAATGCCCGCACTGCCCGAAAACGTGCAACTGTGACTTCGCGATCAGCTCGAACAATCGGTAGGAATTCGCCAGTGGAATCACCTTGTCTTCGCGGCCATGAATGATCAGCGTTTGATGCGACAGTGCCCCGATGCCGGCTTCCGGGCTAGCCAATCCATCCACAGAACGCTGGCCCGGTGCGGGGAACATTTGCGAGAACGCTTCCTGAAAGCCGGGGCGAATGCTTGCTTCATAACGCATGCGCGCCAGCTCATCATTGACCAGCGTGCGGTCGTAAGCAAAGATATCGAGCATGCTGCGCATGGTTTCCAACGATGGCGTATAACCCCAAACCCGGTCTAGCCCTTCCGTGATTGAAAATAATATTCTGCGTTGTGCAGGATGATATCCGCTAGTGAACGGTCGCCGCAAAGCAGCTCTTTGGACAGGGGCGGGCGGTCATATGGCAGTGCCAGCTCTTCATTGATCAATGTGATGGGCCGATCAAAACCTCGTCGTCGACGCAGCCCGTTTGCCGCACTTACGCCAGCCAGGCCGGCGCCGACTATCACCACCCCGGCATTCATGTCGTCGATCATGACTGTTTTTTTCCCTGATCAATCAGACGTTGTAGTTTCATGCTGGCCCAATGTTTCTCGTTACGCGGCTCACATACCCAGGTAGGCTTGACGCACCTGTTCGTTGTGCATCAACTGGCGGCCCTTACCACTCAACACAATCCGGCCGGTTTCCATGACATACGCCCAATCTGCCAACGGCAATGCCTCATAGGCGTTTTGCTTCACCAGCAAGATGGTCACGCCTTGTTGGCGCAGCTTGGCAATAATCGCAAACACTTCCTCCACCATCAAAGGCGCCAAGCCCATGGACGGTTCGTCGAGCAGCAGCAAACGTGGATGGCTTATATGAGCGCGTGCAATCGCCAGCATCTGCTGCTGCCAACAAATCTGTTCCCCGTATTGGCGGTAAAACGTTTATTCTTGCCGGATTCATTGCGCGTCCGACTTTTGACGAAGACAGACCAACTGCCCAGCGTTATCTCCTTGGTCCAGCCGTACAAAAATACGGTCGTTTTCAATTACGATCGGGTACGTTGCGACCGGTTTGGTACACGGCAACGCCGTCGCTTCGCCGGTACGAATATCGAATGTGCCACTATGGAAAGGACACTCCACCTGGCCGTCCTCGATATCGCCTTCGGATAAAGAGGCAGCGCCGTGCGTACAGGTATCGTCAATGGCAAAGAACTCGTCGCCAAGACGAAATACTGCGATCGGCGGGCGACCCGCGACATCGACGCGGGTACCACACTCGGGCTTGACGTCGTCGGTATGCAGCAGAAATGTCAGCTCAGCTTGGTTCGCCACGCCCGCCTCCGCCAGTTTCATTTTCGTCAAGGAGCGCCTGGCCAAGGTTGTAGTAGCGGCCATGCAGTTCGGCGATCTGCCGCCCTTCCTGATCGATCACGCGCACCAGCGTCACACCGGTGGTCTTGCCCGCGTACGTTACCTCCGAATGCGCGTACAGTCGGTCGCCCTGTTTGGCCGGCCGCACGTAATCGATATGGCAATTCAGTCCCACCGCCACGTTGTTGCGTGCGCTGGCTGCATACGCAAAGGCGGTGTCAGCTAGCGTAAAAATATAGCCGCCGTGGCATATGTCATAGGCATTGAGCATTGCTTCGGCAACTGTCATCGACAGTACGATGCGACCAGGCCCGCTCGATTCGATTGCGATTCCCAGCCCATCCGACACCCGGTCATTCGATCGCATCTTGGCGATACAGCGCTCAGCAACTTCCACTGCGCCTTTGGATTGATCGCCTGCATATGCTGCTTGGCCTGCCTTATCCGTTGTGTTCGACTTCACTCGATCTCCGTATTCCATGGCACTAAGCCTTTTTCGTTACTTAACCACTTTCTAATTTCCGCTTTCTTGACCTTGGCATTAGCGGTCTTGGGCAACTCATCGACGAATACTACATGCTTGGGTGTCTCTGGCTTGCTTAACTTGCCTTCGCAAAAACCGATGATATCTTCCAAGCTGGTGCTCTTGTGCGTCGGCCTTTTGTTGATAACCGCGACCACGGCCTCGCCCCATTCCGGATGCGGAACGCCAACCACAGCCACTTCCAAAACCGCCGGGTGCTCGACTATTACCGCCTCGACAGTGGTTGGAAATACATTCACGGCACCGGTGATAATCATGAATTTTTGCCGATCCAGCAGATACACATAGCCACGTTCATCCATGCTCCCGATATCGTTGGTACGTAGCCAGCCATCCTTTAACGCTTCAGCCGTCTCCTTCGGCAGATTCATATACCCCTTCATCAGAGTAGTGCTACGCAGCCAGATTTCGCCCTTGGTGTTTGGTGGTAGTGGCCGGCCTTCATCATCACGGATCGAGCACTCGAAATGAATGCCGACGCGGCCGACCGACTTTAGCAAATCCGGTTCGGATTCCAGTGCCAGCTTGTGATCGCCTTCCGTCAAATAAGTGATCCAGCCACCGGTCGATTCTGTCAAGGCATAGGTCTGAATCATTTCGACCTTGAATGCTTCCCGAGCGTCTCGGATCAGCTTTGGGGTCGCCGGCGAGGAGCCATACATCAGCAGCCGTAGAGAGGAAAGATCGTATTTAGCGTTTTGTTGTTCGATAATAGCCCGTTGCACCATGGTCGGCACAAGCAACCCGACGGTTACGCGGAAGCGCTCGACATCTCTCAAAAAGGCATCAATTTTGAACGAGCCGTCGGGGATGATCGTAGTCATGGCGTTGCCAAGTCCATAGCAATTCATGATGATCACTACCCAAGCGGATGCAGCTGGCATATACCAAACGTCATCCGGAGCGAAGCCAAATGAAATCAAGGAATGGATCACGCAGTCAGCGCCGCCTTGCTGCGTTAGCATTACGCCTTTCGGTACACCTGTGGTGCCGGAGGTATAGCTGCAAAACAGCAAGTCGTCAGGTGCGAGTTCTGGCCACTCCGGTGTACCGCTTGCTTCGCTTAACAGCGTCTCATAATCAAGCGGAAAGTCATGCTCACCGTTATAGCCAATTATGGTAATGCCAATTGCCTTGATTTCACTCCGATGGTCGGCGACCATGGTTTTCAGGCGAGCATCGACCAATAGCACGCGTGTTTTGCTGTCTTTCAGAACGTGCAGTACTTCCGGCCAGGCGTATTGCGTATTGATACCGACCCGCACCGCCCCGATTGCCATGCATGCGTAGAAATGCTCGTAGACTTCGATTGATTCAAGCGACATGATCGAGACGGTTGTCCCCTTGCCATGACCCATTTTTTGTAAGGCCCTGGCAAATCGATCTGAGCGCTCGTCCATCTGTTTCCAGGTGGCGGTGCGGCTGCCGCAGTAGTACGCGACTTTCGTGGGATAATTGTTGGCGCAGCGTTTGATCATCTCGCGTAGATACAGCATGATTTTCTCGTCTCCTAATATTTGTAAATTTTCTGCGGCTTACTGACTGAAAGGGTGGAAGATCAGTCCTTTCGAATCAAATCGCGCACTCACTGCCATCCCTACTTCTGGCTCGTCATCGCCGACATGCGCCAAGCGCGCCAGTAGTTGCGGACCTTCTGCCAATTCCACCAGGGCGACCGTATATGGAATCGGAAAATCTTCAGCGTATTGACGATGAAATTCGACATACGAAATCACCTTCCCGGTACCTTTTGCGCGCTGCCATTGCACAGTGGAGCCTGTAACCTTCCGCCAGCTGCGTGCATGCAAGCCGAGCGCCTTGCCTGTTTTCGTGTCAACGGGAATGCGCAATTCGTTGTTGCCGACAAAAGCCAGGAACTCTTTGTCGTATTCGTCGTATAGGGTTTGCATGGAACAGCTTCCCTTTCAATGTAGCGCCGCGTGCGGGCTAAGCAGAACGCAGCTGTGATAGTCGAGGCAGCCACCCGAACCCGTAACCAATAGCAAATCATTGTTTACCACTTGACGTTCTCCACCAGCGCCTCGAACCTGAATCACGCCTTCGGAAAGAGGGGTTACGCCCTGCAAATAAAATCCGGATAAGTGGCCCCCGCCTGTGTTTACGGGCAATGTGCCTCCGGGCGCTGTGTGGCCATCAGCCACGTATGAGCCGGCCTCGCCGGGCTTGCAAAGGCCGTACTCTTCCAGTGCAAGAATGCCGACGTAGGAAAATGCATCGTAGAACTGACAGGCAGTCACATCTGCTGCGACAACGCCCGCACTTTTGTACGCCATCCTGGCTGCTTGTTGAGCTCCAGAGCCGAGTTCGTCATCGTCACCATGCAAGCCACTACGGCCACGGTGACCTTGGCCCATTCCGTGGATATAAACTGGTGCGTGCGGCCCATTGACAGCGCACCTTACACTTGTAACAATGATCGCGACTGCGCCATTCACTGGGTAGCAGCAATCCAGTATGCGAAATGGCGCGACTATCATTGGTGAAGCGAGGTAATCACCGATACTAAGAGGCTTCCTTAAAAATGCCTGCGGATTTAAAGCAGCCCATTTGCGACAGCTGACCGCATACGCACCCAACTGATGTTGGGTCGTGCCGTACCGTGCCATATGCTTGCGCGCAGCCAGCGCGTAGGCCGCCGACGCCCCTAAAAAGCCCTGCTGACGCTCCCAGCCTTCCACACCAGTTAATGGCATCGCAATAGCAAAGCTATCGCCACCACCACTTGCCTTAACAGGTGTATCGGAGAAAACACAGACCACGCTTTTGGCCATGCCCTGACGAATCGCCATTGCTGCATACTGGACCATCTGTACTGCGGAAGACCCTTCTGAGTCGATGGCCGCAAGCAAGCCAAGATTGCGCAATTGTAGGTCGTTCTGCAAGCGTAGCGGCACTTCGTCCGGGTCTGCGATTGGGCTGCGATTGATTAACAGACCATCGATGTCCGTCTTTTTCAATCCGGCGTCGGCGATTGCAGCCTCTACTGCCGCAGCAGCTAACTCCCGTGAGGTACCGATTGGCTTACGCGACAGTTCGCTGAAACCAAGGCCTGCAATTGCAGCAATAGGTTTATGTCTCATGGCGCTTGAGATAAAGTCAAATGTGGTGTTTGGGAAGTTCGGTCTGATCAGGCGGCAAGCGGTTGCTAGGCCGGTGGGCTGTCTGTCACCGGTAGTCCGTCTTTGAAAGGAACGCCTTCGAGCAGTGAGGCGACTTTTTCGGGCGCACGAATACGCCGCCACGATTTTTCCGCCGACTCAATCAGCTTGAATGCGAGCCCGAGAAAGGTCGGACGGGAAACGCAGTTGCGCGTGCGAGTTGTTCGATGCCGAACTGTGGCGAAGGTCGACTCAATGGGATTGGTCGTCCGCAAGTGCTGCCAGTGTTCCGCAGGAAAGTCATAGAACGCGAGCAACCCATCACTGTCTTTTGTGAGTTTCTCCGTCGCCTTCGGATACCTTGCCGAATAAGCATCAGTAAAGCGGTTGAAGGCCGCCAGCGCTTCCTCGCGTGTGGCGGCTTGCCAGATCTGCTGCAGGCCAGCTTTGGCTCGACCATGCTGCGATTTGGGCAAAGCGCTGAGTATATTTCCAGTCTTGTGAAACCAGCAGCGCTGGTGTCGAGCCTTTGGGAACACTTCGGCCAATGCTGCCCACAGCCCCATTGCCCCATCGCCGGCCGCGAGCGGCGGACCGCTTTGCAGGCCTCGCGCTTTCAGATCCAGAAAGAGCGCGCACCAGGCGTCCTTGGACTCGCGGAAGCCGTCGCCAATCGCCACACGTTCTTTCGTTCCGTCCGGTTTCACGCCGATGATGACCAGCAGGCACTGGCCATCCGAATCGTCACTGCGCAGCCCCGTGTTGATCCCATCGGCCCACTGAGCCTTCAGACGGCTGACCACGTTGGGCGAAAGGCCTTTGGCCTCTTCACCCAGCAGCACGCTCAGCGCCTCGCTCATGTTGCCGGTCGAGACGCCGCGTAGATACAGCCAGGGCAACGCCGCCGACACGCGGGGTGACTTACTAATGTAGGGCGGCACGATGTTCGAATTGAACTTCATGCCCGAGCCCGAGCGATCGCGGACCTTCGGCACCCGTACGGTGACCGGACGATTGCCGTCACGACCTCGCGCTCCGGCAGGTAGCCATTGCGAATCACGGCGCGCCTGCCGTCGAGTGTCTTCACGTTATCGTAGCGTTCGAGCAATGTCGTCAACTCCGCCTCAATCGCTTGCTGGATAATCTGCCGCGCGCCTTGCTGAATCAAATCGTCAAGGCCGCTGGGCCGCGCTTCCGATTTACCTGCGCCTGTTTCTTCTGTAACCTTCTTCATTGGTGGTGGATCCCGGTTTGGCTGGTTGTCACTCTAGACACCTTAAAATCCCTACCTCACGAACACCACTTTCGACCATAACTCCATGCGCTTGGCGGTCTCGGTTAGATAATGAATGCTAGACTAGGGATTGCTTCGTCACCATGTACAAGCATCACTTTTTTGAAAAACATCTTTAGTTCATTGTTTTTCCAACGCAGATGGTGTTCGATCCGCCCAGGCCAGATTTCGACAGTGCGCGTGGATGACATGCGCAGTTCATAGAGAACGAAGTTAGAAAACACTTGGTATTCGTTATCGCCTTTGCGCTCAACCTCGATGTTCGATACAACGCGTCGCATTCTGGACACGGGTAATTGAGAATGGCGTTCGCCTGTATTAAGTTGAGCAATACGCGTGCGCAGGCGTGAGCGATTATCGGCAGTAATCGACAGATGTTTGCTCATATCGAAATCACCCTCGCCGCGAGGTACCCAATAAATCATGTCGTCGTCGACCAATTGCTCCCATTCGGTGTAGCGCGACTCATCTGCGAACCGCGCGTCCCGATAGATGAATGCGCAAATGGCAACATACTCCTCAGCACTGATGGCTGCGACGTTTGGGGCGGGGGATTGGGTGTTTTCTAGCGGTGCTGCGGTGCTCATCTTTGTCTCCGAAATACTTTCTTGGTTATCTATCGCGGCGCATAGCTATCAATAGGCTACGAGTTTAATGGGAACAGGCAGGTTCTTCGCTTTTTTGTGATTTCATCGGCAATTCTTTTTGCATAACCTTCTTGTAATGCCTCCAAAAACCTCGATTGGTACATTCATCGGTGACATGACCGGTAATGACGCCGTCTGCACCGACCACGTCGCGATTCATGCCCCGTGAGACATCAAGCCAGTCAGCCTGATCGCGCATCGCAATCTGTTGGCGCTCCGAGATCACGCTGTCATCCGCCAGTAGAAAGGCTGAAGGGCCAAGGGCTGCTTCTGACTGGCGCAAGATTCGCTGGTTGACTTCGTCAGGCACACCTTCCAAAAGCATTGGCGTGTGCCACTGGATGCACTGGTGTGCATTGACCGGTTCGAAAATGACTATGTTCATTTCGCCGAGGAATAGATTCGGGAAAATTGCAGCATGGGGCGGACCATCTCTCAAAATCCGATCGCCTTTTTCCTCTCCATAGCTGTTCTTGAGCTGTTGCACATATTCTGGATAGCGGTCTCTCTTGACGCCGAGCCATTCGAAATATTCCTTGTACGATGGCGAGAAAAATAGTTCGGTATGGCCGTTGCCCCAATCCTTGGTTTCCGAAACCAGGCTTTCCTCGGTGGCGATTGCAGCAGCGTTATAGTGGGAGTCGATGACGCGGGCAAAAGATGAATGGACGTAATTCACGTGATAGCCGTCGGTATCATTTTCAGGAAGCATTTTCCAGTTCGCGTCGAACCGCTGCTTAACCCATCCAGCGGTCAGTTTGATCCGACCGACCGGTGACATATCACAAGCACGATCAATCAATACTTTGGCCTTGCCAAGGTGGTCGGCCAGCGGACCGACCGCTTCGTTAAACGTGGCAAATACGAATCCGCGATACTCTTCAGTACGTAACACTTTCAGGGCTATGCCTTCCTTTGATTTTGGAAAGCCACCTGGATACGACACATCGAGCAATTTGCCATCTAAGCCATATACCCAGCCGTGGTAGGCGCAAGTTAAGTATTTAGTTTTTCCGCTCTTGTTTATGCACATCAGATTGCCGCGATGAGCACAACGGTTAGAAAGCACGGCGATCGAATTATCCTTCTGGCGCACCATAATGACTTCTTCGCGACCGATAGTACGACGCTGATATTCGCCCGGCGCAGGAATTTCCGAGTCATGCCCGACAAATACCCATCCACCATAGAAAATTTGTTGCATTTCCTGTTCGTACAGATCTGTATTCGTGTAGAGGCTACCGTGAATACGCTCCTCCTGAATCAGGTAATCGAGATCGATCGTTGATTTGGCGGGAAAGATTTTCACTGTTTTTTGATGCGCCATGCCATGCACTCCTGTTGATGGGGAAAACTTGGCACGTATCGCTCTCGTAACATACCAAGTGATTGGTATGTATGGTATACAACTCCTTTTGGTTAGGTCAAGCAAAATGTCATGGCGCGCACCAGCGACATTCCGTACCACGTTCTTGAGAGTTAATGTCAAATGTGGTGTTTGCAAGGCGCGGCCTGATCAGGCGGCAAGCGGTTGCTGAGCCGGTGTGCTGTCGGTCACCGGTAGTCCGTCCTTGAAGGAAACGCCTCCGAGCAGCGAGGCGATTTTTTGTGGCGCACGAATGCGTCGCCATGATTGTTCCGCTGACTCGATGAGCTTGAATGCAAGACCAAGGAAGGTCGGGCGCGAGACGCAATTGCGAGTGCGGGTTGTTCGATGTCGAACGGTGGCAAAGGTCGACTCAATCGGATTGGTCGTTCGCAGATGCTGCCAGTGCTCCGCGGGAAAGTCATAGAAGGCAAGCAGTTCTTCGCTGTCTTTCGTGAGTTTTTCCGTCGCCTTTGGATACCTGGCCGAATAAGTGTCAGTAAAGCGATTGAAGGCTGCGAGCGCCTCGTCGCGCGTGGCGGCTTGCCAAATCTCCTGCAGGCCGGCTTTGGCCCGACCATGCTGTGATTTGGGCAAGGCGTTGAGAATGTTTCCAGTCTTGTGGAACTTACGCCGATATCGGCGTAAGTTTCATTGTATAGGGGTAGGAAACGGCGGTCGCCGTCCCCTCCCTCCGAACCCGGTGTGCGGTTTTCCCGCGACGGGCTCTCCAGTCAGTTGTTTCCACATCGGGATTGGCGCGCTGATTCAAGGGCTGCGGACATCGTGAACAGCCCAAGATTAGCGAAAAAGGCATTTGGCCATCGCGTGTGATCGCGAAGGCATCGACCCTGACCCGGACGATGAAGCTGTCGACGCAGGATCGCTCGAAGGCGGCGACGAACAAAGCCGTCGACGGACGAGAAGGTGTATCGGTGGGCCTGCTGGAAATAGCCGAACCAACCACGCAGGAGTGGATTGAGCGACGTAATGATGTCCTCGATCGAGTCACCCCTGTTACGCTTGGTCAGGGCCCGGATTTTATCCCGTAGCCCCATGAGGCTCTTCTTGCGCACCCAACGTTGACCCGCCTCGAACCGGTAACCCAGAAACTCGAACCCATGACCCTCCAGCCGGCAATCCCCAACGTGGGTTTTGTCAGGGTGCAGTGTCAAGCCGTTCGCATCCACCCAAGCCCGCATGCGAGTGAGCGCAGCTTCCGCTTCCTCACGTGTACGGCATAACACCACGGCGTCATCCGCGTAGCGCACCATGACCAGCCCTACCTGTCGCATTTCCACGTCAAGCTCGTGCAGGTACAGATTTGCCAACAAGGGGCTGACAACCGCCCCTTGAGGACTGCCGGAAGTCGGCGTCCAACGCGTCATGTCTTCCATGATGTCTTGCTTGAGAAAGTACTGGATGAGTTCCAGAACCCGGCCGTCCGAGATTCGCCCTGCCACTCTCGCAAGAAGAGGTGAGTGTGGAATCGAGTCAAAATAGCTTTGCAGGTCGGCATCGACCACCCAGCAGTAGCCCGCTTTCACATGCCGGTCCACTTCGCGCAGCGCATCCTTGCAACCCAAGCCCGGGCGAAAGCCGTAGCTTCTCGGCTCGAACTCATGCTCAAAGATCGGCTCGATTACCAGCTTCAGGGCCGCCTGAACGACGCGATCCTTTACAGCGGGTATACCGAGCGGACGACGTCCTTTACCTTTCGGTATGTAGACACGCCGCACCGGCTGCGGGCGATAGCTACCATCCTGCAATGCTTGCGCCAGTTCGGCAAGGTAGCGGTCCCGCGCTTGCGCGAATCGCTTCACGCTCATGCGGTCCACTCCCGCCGCCCCGGCGTTCTTCTCGACCTGAGTCCACCCCAGCGCGAGCGTGTCCAGGCGAAACACCTTGTCAATCAAACTGTGCCACTTACCTCCTTTAACTCCATTTCGTAGAGCAGCCAACATAGCGTCCGTCCAGATTGAAGCTGACGCGAATTTCCGCTGCACGCAGCTTCCCAGCGCGTCTGCATCTCGTCTAGTCGTTTCCGACACTGGCGATGCTTCGATCTTCATCTTTGCTTCCTTCCGGTCTTTTGCTATCAACTTTCCTGCCCCGCTTCCCTAGTGCGCCTTTTGCTCTGACGCAGGTCTCCACGGCTCGACTCTTCCGTGTGCAGTACTATCGGGACTCTGACTCCTGCCAGCGTTCACCTCGCCGGCAGGTCTCCCCACTTGCTTCGTGCCACCTTCCCATCGTTCCGTCCTCAAACACGTGGTACGCCACCGCACCGCTTTGTCCGCCACGACAGCGTGCTGTGTTACTTCCAGGCTTCGCCACTTTAGTGCAGGCTCGCCGCCATACCCCGCCGAAACAGGTTCGTTAACCTACGGACCGACAGTTCGCTTCCGGTTACTCCCCACCCCGCCTCACGACGACGCAGTTACCTTCAGCTACGGAGCTGTGGCCAACTCCGGCAGGGACTTTCACCCTGCAAATGGCACGCCATCATGGGCGTACATAGGGGTAGGAAACGGCGGTCGCCGTCCCCTCCCTCCGAACCCGGTGTGCGGTTTTCCCGCGACGGGCTCTCCAGTCAGTTGTTTCCACATCGGGATTGGCGCGCTGATTCAAGGGCTGCGGACATCGTGAACAGCCCAAGATTAGCGAAAAAGGCATTTGGCCATCGCGTGTGATCGCGAAGGCATCGACCCTGACCCGGACGATGAAGCTGTCGACGCAGGATCGCTCGAAGGCGGCGACGAACAAAGCCGTCGACGGACGAGAAGGTGTATCGGTGGGCCTGCTGGAAATAGCCGAACCAACCACGCAGGAGTGGATTGAGCGACGTAATGATGTCCTCGATCGAGTCACCCCTGTTACGCTTGGTCAGGGCCCGGATTTTATCCCGTAGCCCCATGAGGCTCTTCTTGCGCACCCAACGTTGACCCGCCTCGAACCGGTAACCCAGAAACTCGAACCCATGACCCTCCAGCCGGCAATCCCCAACGTGGGTTTTGTCAGGGTGCAGTGTCAAGCCGTTCGCATCCACCCAAGCCCGCATGCGAGTGAGCGCAGCTTCCGCTTCCTCACGTGTACGGCATAACACCACGGCGTCATCCGCGTAGCGCACCATGACCAGCCCTACCTGTCGCATTTCCACGTCAAGCTCGTGCAGGTACAGATTTGCCAACAAGGGGCTGACAACCGCCCCTTGAGGACTGCCGGAAGTCGGCGTCCAACGCGTCATGTCTTCCATGATGTCTTGCTTGAGAAAGTACTGGATGAGTTCCAGAACCCGGCCGTCCGAGATTCGCCCTGCCACTCTCGCAAGAAGAGGTGAGTGTGGAATCGAGTCAAAATAGCTTTGCAGGTCGGCATCGACCACCCAGCAGTAGCCCGCTTTCACATGCCGGTCCACTTCGCGCAGCGCATCCTTGCAACCCAAGCCCGGGCGAAAGCCGTAGCTTCTCGGCTCGAACTCATGCTCAAAGATCGGCTCGATTACCAGCTTCAGGGCCGCCTGAACGACGCGATCCTTTACAGCGGGTATACCGAGCGGACGACGTCCTTTACCTTTCGGTATGTAGACACGCCGCACCGGCTGCGGGCGATAGCTACCATCCTGCAATGCTTGCGCCAGTTCGGCAAGGTAGCGGTCCCGCGCTTGCGCGAATCGCTTCACGCTCATGCGGTCCACTCCCGCCGCCCCGGCGTTCTTCTCGACCTGAGTCCACCCCAGCGCGAGCGTGTCCAGGCGAAACACCTTGTCAATCAAACTGTGCCACTTACCTCCTTTAACTCCATTTCGTAGAGCAGCCAACATAGCGTCCGTCCAGATTGAAGCTGACGCGAATTTCCGCTGCACGCAGCTTCCCAGCGCGTCTGCATCTCGTCTAGTCGTTTCCGACACTGGCGATGCTTCGATCTTCATCTTTGCTTCCTTCCGGTCTTTTGCTATCAACTTTCCTGCCCCGCTTCCCTAGTGCGCCTTTTGCTCTGACGCAGGTCTCCACGGCTCGACTCTTCCGTGTGCAGTACTATCGGGACTCTGACTCCTGCCAGCGTTCACCTCGCCGGCAGGTCTCCCCACTTGCTTCGTGCCACCTTCCCATCGTTCCGTCCTCAAACACGTGGTACGCCACCGCACCGCTTTGTCCGCCACGACAGCGTGCTGTGTTACTTCCAGGCTTCGCCACTTTAGTGCAGGCTCGCCGCCATACCCCGCCGAAACAGGTTCGTTAACCTACGGACCGACAGTTCGCTTCCGGTTACTCCCCACCCCGCCTCACGACGACGCAGTTACCTTCAGCTACGGAGCTGTGGCCAACTCCGGCAGGGACTTTCACCCTGCAAATGGCACGCCATCATGGGCGTACACTAAACCGCTGACGCGGTAGTGGGAGGTAGGCACAGGTCCGTGGCTGACGTTTCATGAAGAGGGTTGTCTGGCGCTGAACCCCGGCGAGGTGGTGAGTGGTATCGCCGGGAGCAGTATGTGAACGCCCGGTTGGGCATTCCATCCACTGCTTCCAGGAGGCTCGCCATGACGCCACTGCGCCAACGCATGCTGCATGACATGCAGATCCGCAACCTTGCAGAGAATACCCAGAAGTCCTATCTGATTCAGGTAGCCAGTTTCGCCCGCCACTTTCGCCGTTCGCCCGAACTGCTGGGTCCCGAGGAGATTCGGGCCTGGCTCATCTACCTCCGCGAAGAACGCAAGCTGGCACCCGCCAGTCTCGGCGCAACGATCGGCGCACTCCGGTTTCTCTACCGTGTGACGCTCAAGCGACCCTGGAGCGACGAGGACTTTCCGTTACCGAAGAAGCCGTTCCGACTGCCAGTCGTCCTCAGCCTGGAGGAGATCACCACCTTCTTCGAGTCGGTCGCCAGTCTCAAGCACCGCACCATCCTGATGACCGCGTACGCCGCCGGACTGCGTGTCTCCGAAGTCGTGCATCTGAAGGTCACTGATATCGACAGCAAGCGCATGGTGATCCGTGTGAACCAGGGGAAGAACCGTAAGGATCGCTATGTAATGCTCTCGCCCAGGCTGCTCGAGATCCTGAGACTGTACTGGCAGGACGCCCATCCGAAGGAATGGCTCTTTCCAGGCAGCATTGCGGGGCGGCCCATCACCCGCCATGCCGTGGGCGACGCATGCGAGCTTGCACGCAAGCGCAGCGGCATCACCAAACCCGTGACACCCCATTCTTTGCGACACGCGTTCGCCACGCATCTGCTGGAAGCCGGTACTGACGTGCGCCGGATCCAGCTGCTGATGGGCCACAGGTCCCTATCGACAACGTCCCGGTACTTGAGGGTCGCCACCAGCACCGTGTGCGCCACCACCAGTCCCTTCGACCTGCTGCCGCACCCTGCACCCATTCCATTCCCGCCACCTGCGCCCCAGTACTTCTGAGCGCAGTCATGCGACCGGCGCTCGAAGTGGCGGACATTTTCCGCCAGTGTGGGCCCAGTTTCCGGCTATCCCATGCCGGGGGGCTCAGTCGTGTGCAGCGACGCGTGATGAGTGCCATCGAGCTGTGTCGTACCGCAGCGCTTGGTGCCCATCTCGAGCAGTGCGATGCATGCGGCTATCAGCGCATCAGTTACGACTCGTGTCGTAACCGGCACTGTCCGAAGTGCCAGTCACTCGCCCGCGCGCAATGGCTCGAACGCCGGCATGCGGAACTCCTCCCCTCGACCGAGTATTTCCATGTCGTCTTCACGCTTCCCGAATCCATCGCCGCTCTCGCGTTCCAGAACAAGAGGACGCTCTACGATCTGCTGTTTCGCGCCAGCGCCGAAACGTTGCGCACGATCGCCGCCGATCCGAAGCACCTGGGCGCCGAGATCGGCTTCCTCACGATCCTGCATACGTGGGGACAGAATCTGCAGCATCACCCTCATGTGCATTGCGTTGTGCCGGGCGGCGGCATCTCCCCGGACGGCGAGCGCTGGATCGCCTGCCGTCCGGGCTTCTTCCTGCCCGTGCGGGTCCTGTCACGGCTCTTTCGCCGCCTGTTTCTCGAACAGCTGCGTCGCGCTTACGACGCCGGCGGGCTGCGCCTGCACGGTCAGTTCGAGTCCCTGAGCGATCCCGTCGAATTCGCAGCCTGGCTTGCACCCGCGGCACGGGCGGAGTGGGTGGTCTACGCCAAGCCACCCTTTGGCGGTGCCGAACACGTGCTCGATTACCTGGGCCGCTACACCCACCGCGTCGCCATCTCCAACAACCGGCTGCTCGCCTTCGACGGGCACACCGTGCAGTTCCGCTGGAAGGACTATCGGCACGAGTCCAGACAAAGAACCATGACGCTTACCGCCGACGAGTTCATCCGTCGCTTCCTGCTGCATGTGCTACCTGAGGGCTTCAAGCGCATTCGCAGCTACGGGTGGCTCGCCAACTGCCACCGTGCCGACAAGCTCGCCACCTGCAGGCGGCTGCTCGGCGTCGAGGCTCCCGCCGTTGCCGCAGTCGAGCCCGGGGAAGACTACCGTGACCGCTACCAGCGACTCACCGGCAAGTCACTGCGCGACTGCCCCGTATGTGGCAAGGGACACATGCTCCGCATCGAAGACATGCCCGGCAGCCTTCCACGAGCCCCGCCAGGTCCCACCCATGCGCGCTAGTTGCCATCGCACCTGTTTCCGTACACGTTCGCCTTTCCTGACGAGGCCAACGCGGCTGCACTCGTGCCTTCGATCTGCTGGCGCACCAGCGTACTCCAAAATGGCGGGTGATTTGCCGGTTCACGCGCACATTCGCGCTTCCTTTACACGTGATGTTTCCCACTCTCGCCGGAAGTCCGTGTGTGATCGCCCCTGCAAGACTTCACAAATTACCGCGGCGGTCATTCAATGCCCATAGCGGCCACCGCCTGTGGAGCGGTTTAGCACAAACATTTTTTTGATTACCGGTCGCGGATCAGGTCCGACGACATGGCGATGCGCTGGTTGCCGCGACCGCCAACCAAAAAAATCTCTGCCTTACGCGGTGCACCGCGTAAGAGGTTGCTCGTTAAGACGGTCGATTGCGGAATGCTTCAGCATGGAGCTGTGCATTGGTCACCGGGCGATTGAGGACGGCGATTTCCGCGACGGAGTTCGTGCGCTGCTGGCACACAAGGATAATCGCCCGCGATGGGCACCGGCGGCGCTACACGAAGTACGCCCGGAGCGGGTCAAGCACTTTCTGACATCGCCATGGCGAATCGATGAGCATCCACTGGCCGATCTCGGCGTTGACTTTGTTACGAACTAGGTGCGTCCATGCGGGGCGGTGTGTCTTCACACCGCCCGTTCCTGCGGCTTGCTTCGTAACGTTACCGCGCGCTCCACGCAGCAAGACACTGTTAGACGCAGCTTCGATGCCCACAACGGTCGGGTTCGCATTCAATTTCTCACTCTGCATCGGAAGGCGCCAACACCGCCAGGACCATTGCAGTAACACCGACGCGGCGCCGATCCTTCGTCAGTGGCAACTTATCAGGTTGCACGGAAATGTCCCGTCGCGCGTCGCGTTTCGCGACAGGCGCCGGCCAGTTTTTCGGTACTTGAGCTTTATGGAGGTTTGCGATGTGATGTCTGTAGTGCTCCGCTCCCGCCCGTCGTTCTTCTAAGGATACGAGCGGTTGTGGTCGCGCGGGAGCGATCGCCATCCTGTACTGCTTCCGGTCAGGAGCCGCGCCAAGCACGACCCACTCCCGTTCCGGATAGTCGATCGCTGGAAACTGCATCCATAGAGGTCCCGATCGCGCGCCTCCGCCGCTGGCCGCCACAAGGTATCAGGAAAAACTGTCGAGGCAAGCCAGCGCAAAAACTCGCAGGATTGTCCAGCGCTCGACCGACGAGGTCCATCCGGGCAAGCCAACTGGCGCGAAGAGCGAAAGCCAGACAAGGACACGAAGCAACCCATGCTCGCATCGGCCGAAAAGATGCGCCGGTACGCCGACACCTTCCCATTTTGTCCGCCATCGCAGTACCGCTTGAGCAACCGGACAGAACGGTGTCTTTGTACATGCATCGAGCCGCCATGTGAGATAGCGGCCAGCGGTACAGACACACCTGCGATGCCTTTGCACGACATGGCGTATGAGATATCGTCGAATCGACTTATAACACGCGATGGCGTCAGGCAGCACGTCATCGGAAGTGCGTACCGCCAGCGAGCGGGGCGAATCTCCGACGCACTTACGGCGATGGTCAACATCTGTTTCTAACGAATCGCGAGCAAAAGCCATCGGATGGACCAGGACGTTCGAAACCCCTTCAGTCTTCTCCTGCACGACACGCGCGCAGAAGCTGCTGAGCCCATCCGCTCCGCTGACCCTTGCAGGCGCCGAGGCCAACCAGGCCTCGCAATCGTCCGACTGGCCTATGTTAGCCAGCAGTCGCCGAAGATTTGATGAACGGCGGCCGAACCAGTCCCGCGCAAGGCCCTGCGCGACCTTGAACCGGTACGCAGGCGATATCCGGGTCGCGGGATCTCCTGCCGCGCCGGGCGATCGCACCCGGTTTTGACCGCACGTCGGACAACATAGGGGCAGCCGGAAATTGCACGCCTGCAGCCGGTAGATCATTAAGGCCTCGCCACAATGGGTGCAACGGTCACGGAGTGGACTGCCGTGGACCGGGCATGTCTTGCACCCGTCGACTGAAAGACGGCGAGATGAATGCCGCGCGCCGCACATTGCACGCACCACATCAATTGTCGCGGTCCGGCACTCCGCGCAACGTCGCCGACCGGCAAAAACGCAGCCGCGACGTCGCAAAGTGGAATGCACATCAGATCGGACATCCGGAGGAGATCGAACTGACGCATGTCGCGCAGGTCGATGCCGTGTTTCACTGGCCAGCGATCCGGCTTTCGTAAGAAGAGTTCCGCCAATGCTGTACACGACAACGCGTTCAATTGCTGGAACCTGGCGAACAGCATAAACGCAGACTGACCGGGCAGATTCCAGTCGTCGCGCCAGCACCAGTCACCGGCTTGCCAGGTGTTGGCACCGGGTAGCAGAATTTCGAAGCGACTTTTCATGGTCCAGCAGCTACGTCGTCAACGAATATGATGCGCAAATCTTCCAGTGCCGCAACGTAGTTGCATTCGTCTACCGCTTGCGCCCACGATGCCGGGCTGAGCGCAAAATCCGATGCATCGTGGTTTATGCTGTCGACGAGCGCGATCTCGACAGTGCGCGCCACATACTCCATCGGCACCTGCATCGTGAAATCAAACCGCGCGCGCCGGTGCGCAGCGTCGAAGGCTTCCCACAACGCGAGGTGCTGCTTCTCAAGGCGGAAGCCGGTGTCGAATGCGCGTTGCAGAAAATAGCGCGTGTAAGGCCAGTCACTGCCGTCTGGAAAAGTGGACGTGTCGTAAGCGGCGAGCGACATCTTCAGATCGTCGGCAGCACGAAAGCCGTCGAAGCGCAGTTCATCGACCATGAAACGGGACACAATCTGCGAGGTGTCCACGCTCTGACGGAACGAACTCTTGCGGTTCAGGATGCCAGGTTGACCGACCAGGAATGTGAACATCCGCACGCCCCGACGTTCTAGTTCGTCCTGAACGTCACGCAGCCATTCGTAGTGTTCGAGCTCGAGTCGCTGCGCCTCGTCGACAAATACGATCAGTTTTTGTTGCCGGCGGAGCGTTCGACCAGTTCGGCCGGCTTATGGTAGAGGCGTAGTCGGCGCTGCAACGCCGTACCGCTATCCGGGCGCCCATGTCGTGCCGCCTCGAGCAGCATGCCGAAAAACAGTGCTTCCGAGCGCGAGGGATTGCGCGGCATGCCAATCGTCAGGACTGCCACGCGAGGCAACTCCAGATGCAGCAGCCGGACACAGTACCGGATAGCGTAGGTCTTGCCCCAGCGGGTGTGTCCATAGATCACGGCGCCAGCGACGCCGCGCCGGATGCACTGCCGCACGCGTGAGTACATCGCGGCGATTGCCGGGGTGGGCACCATGTACGCCTGGTTCACGAGCGGATGCGCCGATGGATCAACGGGGCGTTTCAGCGAATCAGGCATCGTTCACCCGAACGTAAAAATCTGCGTGAGCCACGGCGCGTCCGGCGCCTTTCGGGCAGGTGTTTCTGCCGCTGGCACTTCGCGTTTCACGACTGGCGCCGCGTGAGCGACGTCGGGCGGCGGTACCTGATGCGACTTCGCCCGGTCTGTCAGCATGCGCGCCAGGTCATTGGCGTCACGTGTATGGCTTCGCGCCTGTTCTTTCTTGTAGGCAAACCACGCGCCGACGGGATCGCCGCCTTCGCGCACCGACAGCTTTCGCTGATGGATCAGTGAGAAGATTTCCTGTCGCACGCGCAGCGAATGTGGCGTAAAGCACTAGGGACGGGCGGCAGTCAACACCCCCAGTTCTGACCCGTCCATATGGAACGCGTGCAGATGGCGGATGTCCTTGACGTTGAAATACATGCGAAGCTGCTTGCCGATCAGCCCTGCGATGCCCGACAGCACCCGGCTGTCGTAACGCACGTGTTCGAAATTGATATGCGGGCGCTCGCCGCGGTTCACGTTGCCGCGAATGGTGACAACGCGGGCCTCCTGAAGCAGGCACAGCGTGCTGCGCCGGGCTACAGGTAGCGTACGCAGCAGGCCGTCCTGCTTTTCGAGCAGGAAATGCATTGCCTCGAGCGGCGTACGCCCGCCCAGTCCCCCATGAGGCTCGCCATTGTAGTTGGCGAGAACAACGTAGATCACATCTTCGAGCTCGTCGAGCGTCATCATCAGCGAAGCGTTCTCGCCGACATCATTGAGCACACGTTCGACTGCGCGCGGATCGCTGCCCGTGGTCGCCGGCAATCTGTGCGCGAAATGCGACGCGAGCTGATCGAAGAAGCGCTCAATCAGCGCGCGTTCGTTCTTCTGGTCCAGTGGCCCGTTGTCAGCTGTGCAGCCGATGACATGGGTCAGGCGCTCAAGTGTCGCCTTCGCGAAATGTGCCTTCGCTGCGTCAAAGCGGAATGTGCCCCAGCACGCCCACGCGGTACCCGGAATCGCCTCGGACGGGAAGCCTCCGCCGGGTCTGACCGCCAGCGCCGGAATCTTCGAAGCGCGGGCTGTGTGTGGCATCAAGGCTCGCCTGCAAGGCCGCGGCAATGTCGTCCTTGTTGTACTCGCGACCGATATGCGCAAGCCAAGAACGATCTCCTGATACTCGCAGGCTGTGTTAAAGCGGACACCTCCACAAACACAACAGAGGATCTGGGCGATGATCGCAAGAAGAACCACCATCCGGCAACTACCGCTGACCGAGGTCGTTGACCGCGACACTCCCGGCGTGACGCCGGTTAGCATCACCACACCCGAGGGCGGCACCATCTATCACACGGTCCCGCTCGCAGACCCCGCCACCGGCAAGCAGCGCGACGCACGCTCGCAGTGGATCTCAAGCACCTTCCCTCTCTTCCCCGTTGTCCGACTTGCTGACGGCGCGCCGTGGGCTGAAGCGAACATCTGGCTCATCGATATGCTGGAGGCGAAGTCCTCGCCCAACATGTTGACGTACGCCAGCATCGCTGACGATCTGGCGGGGTTCCGTCGTTACCTGGATGACGAGGGTATCGACTGGCTAACGTTCCCCGCAAACAAGCGACAACGGCCGACCTACCGCTATAGCGCATCGATCAAGCTGGCCGTGCAGGCAGGCGAACTGTCTGCAGGAGTCGCGAAGCGTCGCATGGGTGCTGTAGTGCGCTTCTATCGCTGGCTCATAACCGAAGCAGGCTTCAGGCCCGCGAACGCGCCGTGGGTCGAATCTGATCGTTTCATTGGGTTCAAGGACCAGAAGGGATTCAGCGGCGTGATCGAGGTCAAGACCACTGACCTGTCGATCCGCTGTCGCCGCGCGGAAGACCCGTGGGACGATCGCATTCAGGACGGCGGTCGCCTGCGCCCGCTCTCCTCTTCCGAGCAGTCGGTGCTACTTGAATCGTTAGCCGCTCTCGGCAACATCGAGATGACGCTGGTTCATCTGTTCGCGCTGTTGACGGGAGCTCGCATCCAGACGGTACTGACCTTGCGTGCGAAACACGTAATGTGCAAGCCGGGCGAGTTTCACGGCGATGACTTCCGTCTCGCCTGCGGGCCGGGTACGGGCATCGACACGAAGGGCGGTGTCAAGGGCGTGTTGCACCTGCCGCGCGGTTTCTACGAGCGGCTGTACATCTACGTGCACAGCGATCGTGCGCGCAAGCGTCGCCAACTGGCAGACGGCGGCGATCACCCCGACCAGCCGCTCTTTCTGAGCTATCGCGGTGCGCCGCTCTACGAGGATCGCGCATCGCGCGGCCCGGTCAGCACTGGCCCTCAGGTGCGCCGTCACGTCAAGACTGGACAGGCCGTGCGTCAGTTCATCAAAGACGAACTATTGCCCATGATGCGCGCGCAGCTCGGCAACCTCAGGTACGAGTTTAGCTTTCACGACCTGCGTGCAACCTTCGGGCTGAACATGGTCGACGCGATGACCGCGAATGAGACCAAGTACACGCGGGCGCTCGATCAGTTGCGGCAGCTGATGTGGCACACACGACTGTCCACGACCGAGGGCTATCTCAGCTACCGCGAGAACCGCAAGCTGTTCGACGCTGTGCAGGACAGCTGGGGCACACACCTGTCGACGCTGGTCACGCGCGCCCTGGACACTGCGGTGGCAGTATGAGCCGCCAGTACGAGGAAGTTCGCATGCCGATCGCGGTGGGCACGACGCTGCTGCACCCCGAGCGCGCGCTGCTCAAGTGGGAAGGCATTCGCAACCGTTCCGATATCGGACAGATCTGCTACCTGACGCGTGACACGTCGAACACGCGGCAAACGCGGCACACTTTCGACCCCAGAAGCTTCAGCAGCGAACGCACCAAGGTTGTACGCCTGCTGGTAACGCAGCTTTCTGAGCGTGTGACCCTTGGCGCCAAGCGTCCTGAGACTATCTACGGTGCTCTGCGCGGCGTGCTTGACTTCGTCAACTGGGCCGACAGGCTGGGCTTGCATCAAGTGCTCTGTGATGAGAAGGCTACGGCGGATGCGGTTCATCGTTACTTTCGTGAGAAGCGTGAACAGGTCCCGCTGGGCAACCTGAACCACAATACCGTCGCGCGCATTCAGCATAATCTGCTGTCGATGCTACGTGAGTTCTTCAGAAACGACGACTTCTGCGCCGATGCGAGGGTGCTGCGCCAGCAACAGTATGCTTATGCACCGACAGTTGTGCCCGACGCCGAGGCACAAGCCGCCTTGCTCGCGTGGGCTGACGCGCTCTTCAGCAGCATCAGCACGCTGGTGCTCGAATTCAAGCCATATCCGGTGCGCGTGACCACGGCGCGAGGTGAGAATCTTTGCCTTGTTCCGCACACACATAGCCGTAGTGAAGGGGACGACTCGAACGGCTTGCTTGGCTGGAATCTGGAGACGGGACAGCTGCGCACCCTGGAAGAACTCAAGAGGCGCATGGCCGAGGCTGGAGCTAAAAATCCTCGCCATCGTTCGTGGGCCATCGTTCGGTTAACGGCTAAACATCTTGCGGCGGCCAACGAGGACGCACAGTCACCGATCCGCCGCTCGCACGCTTCAATGGCGGCCTTTTGCTTCGCCACGCTGTTTCTGGCTGAAACGGGCGTCAGCCTCGCGCAGCTGCTGGCAATGAAGTGGAGCCCGGAGCTCGCCGCGAGCCTGCAGGATGCGTCTGTTGTACGTCAGAAGTTTCGCGAGGTTAAGTACCGTGCAGGTGGAATGGAAGTTACGTTCACCGTCTCGCTGGCCTTCATGCCAAAGCTCAAGGCGTATGTGGCATTGCGCAAATATCTTGTGCAGGACGCAAACTGGGACGCGTTGTTCATCGTAGTCGGGCATCATGCGCAGCTGCGGCGGCTAGCGGGTCTCTCAACCCAATTCCTTGATCGGCTTTACAGTCGACTCCGCACGCTCGGGATTGTGCTGCCGCGCATTAGCGCACGTCAGTGGCGTGCGGCAAAGCAGGATTGGGCAATAAGCAATCACGGCCCCGTCGTCGCAGCCAAGTTGATGGGCCACTCTTTGGCCACGGCGCTGCGCTCGTACTCGAACGGCACGGACACCGCGCACAAGGCTGAGATGGGCGCATTCCTCGCTTCAGTCGAGAAGACCGTGCTGAAGGCCGGCAACGACCCGGCGGGCACCATCAAGAGCGCGGTGGGCGTCTGCATCGAGTTCCACAAGCCTGCGCCGATCGCGGCTTCGGTCACCGTACAGCCTGACTGCCGCTCGACCGAAGGTTGCCTCTTCTGCGACCAGTACCGCGTGCACGCTGACGCCACCGACATCCGCAAGCTGCTGAGCTGCCGTCACTGCGTCAGGCTCGTGAGCGGGGGTGCTGGCTCGTTCGAGCAATACGAGAGCTCGTTCGGCGCGGTGCTGCGGCGCGTTGACTTCCTGCTGGTCGAACTGCGCAAGCGCGATTCCGCGCTGGTCGGTCAGATCGAGCGCGACGTTGATATTGATGGAAATCTGGACGCTTTCTGGTCGACCAAGCTCGATCAGCTTTACGAATTGGGAGTGGCATGAACAATATGCTGATCGCGGCGCTCGCCGAACGCCCCGACTGGTATCGCATCGAAGACGATGCGGTCGTCACGCGCGACACGGATGGACACCCTGCTTCGCTGTTCGGTGACGACGCCTGGGACATCCGTGCATATGCGATTGGATCGCGCCGCACCAATATCCACTTTAGGGGTCACCCGCCTAACGACGCAGGCCGCATCCTTTCAGATACGACTACGCGTCAGTGGAAGCAGGTCATGTACTTTCTGATGCACGAAGCGACCGAGACGGTACCGGCGTCCAGTACTCTTCAATCTTGTTCAGTTTACCTGAAGGACTTCATTTTCTTTGCTGCCGAACGCCAGCTTACTCTTTATGAGGGGCTATCCAACATCCCCGTTGTTCTGGACTATGTGGCACAAGCCGGGATGGACATGAAGGCCCAACGCCTTCATTCGATTCTGGCGAAGCTTCATCGGCTGGGCGCCGAGGCCACAGGGCTGCGCGTGCCGTTGACCCAACTGCATAAGCCTCTGCTCGAACGCTCCGCGCAACGCGCCGGAAACTCACAATACGCGGTCATCCCGACGCGGATCTACCAGCACTTTCTGGCGACCTGCGAGCATGACCTCGGGATCGCTGAGAGCGTCGGGAACGCGCTGTCGGACTATCTCGCGCGCGCATACGCCGGCGAGAGCCCTGACGTCTGTGCCGCACTGAAGACGGCTGCTGTCCACTTCGGGTGCAAGGACTCTCTTTACGTCGTTTCGTCGCTTGTGGCGAAGATCAGCGCGTTATGTCAGCTTGTCATCCTGTCGTTCACGGGCATGCGCGCAATGGAAGCGCAGAACCTGCCGTACCACTGTCTGAGCGAGACCCGGCTGGATGGTGTGACGCACTATGCCATCGAGGGCGTGACGACCAAGCTGTCCGGCGGGCGTCCCAAACGCGCATGCTGGGTGACGAGCCCGCTCGGTGCTCGCGCCGTCAGGCTCGCGCAACGGCTGTCTGGCGAGGCGCACCGTGCGCACAGCGCACCAGGCTACGCCGAATCGACGGACGGTTCCCACCTGCTGTTCTGTCGGATGGGTCTGCATCTTAAGTACGTGGCAAACCGGGCGCCCAGTACCATACATAACGAGGTCGAAGCTTTTCGTGAGCGCGTCTTCCCAACGATTACGGCCGAGGACATCGCCGAACTGAAGCGTGTCGACATGCACCGCGCATGGGAAGACGAACCGAACTACACAGTCGGGCAGCAATGGCCGTTCACGCGTCATCAGCTTCGCCGCTCGCTCGCGCTGTATGCGCAACGCAGCGGCCTCGTCACGCTGCCGACGCTCAAGCGTCAGTTGCAGCACATCACGCAGGAGATGAGCATGTACTACGCTCGTGGCTCGGCGTTTGCGAAGGGCTTCATCGACACCGACAAGGCTCACTTCGCGAAGGAATGGGCCGAGGCGCAGGGCCTGTCCGAGTACCTTGCGTACGCTGAGCAGGTGCTGTTCTCTGACGAGCGGCTGTTCGGCGGGCACGCAGCATGGACACGGAGCCGTGCCGTGCAGGCGTCGCCTGTGTCGGTCTACTCACGCGAGCAAACGGTGAGGATGTTCGGGAAGGGCGAACTGGCGTACCGCGAGACGGTGCTGGGCGGCTGCGCCAGCGTCGAGCCGTGCAAGTCGACGCCGCTCGACTGGATGCGTCTGGATTGCCTTGAATCGAACTGCCGTAACCTCGTGGTCGTGCCGTCGAAGCTTCAGCGCGTGATCAAGGCGCAGCAGGCCACTGTCGAGAAGCTGCGCGCTGTCGATGAGGCGAGCGTCGAGAGCCGCATCGAGGCACAGACGCTGCAACGACTGCTTGACGCGCAAGAGAAACTGATGAAACCGGAGGCCGCATGAGCGATGCCATGACCGACTATTACGCCGCCCTTGAGCGGCTGAAGAAGCGCAACGGTGCGCGTATCAACAACGATACCGTGGCAATCGAGGCGGGCCGCAAGAAAGGCAGCATCAAGAAGTCGCGCCCTCAGTTCGCCGAGCTGATCGAAGCAATCGATGCGGTCAACGTCGTAGGCGAGCGGCCAAAGCTCGAACTGACCGAACGTCTGAACCGCGCGAAGGGCAACGCGAAGGATCTGCAGGCACAGCTTGACGAGTCGCTGGCTCGTGAACTCGCCCTGCTGCGTCAGGTATTTAGCCTGCGCAAAGAACTGGCAGCGCTGCGTGGCGGTAGTGTCCTGCCCTTGCAGTCGCGCTAGATCTCGAAATACGATATAGCAAACTTGCGGAGGAAGATGGACACGCGATGGTCGTTGTGTCCACTTTTTCTCCCAATCTAATGGACACCCTGCAGACTGCCGATTTCAGTATTTTCAAGGTTCCGCCTGATGTCCATCGTTTTTCTCTTGCGCGTAGACCCAGCGCGAGCGCATAGCCAATCACTGCGCGGGTTGCCACATCGAGCACCAGCAGGATCCAGATCCTGTGCAGCACGAGCAATGTTTCGAAACCGAACGGATCGTCGATGCGCAGCGTCAGGCGCACGTCGATCTTGTGACCGTCGAATTCGACCTCCTCAAATGGACGGGTTGCGGGTTTGCGAACGGCTTCAGGATCGCCGTTCCAGCGATGGCTGATCTGCTGGGCGCCTGCTGCCCGAGCCGCCGCGTCGAAATTACGGTTCGACAGCGCGCGAGCATGACTGGCAAGCGATCGCTCGCCAAGATATTTCTGGTTGAAAGGATATTCGTGTGCCTGAATGCCCGACTGCCGGCATTGCGCAAGAAAGCCTCCATGCAGTCGCCACAGGTGCCGATGCACTTCGGTGAGCTCTGCATGCTTCCTGCTCCGTTCGGCGACCTTGCGTTCGATCCAGCGCGCGATGTCTGGATAACGCTGCAGCAACTGGCTGAAGGCGCCGCTGGCATTGCTTGCAATGCCCTCGCGGGATGGCTTGACCGGCGAGCGTCGGTCGTACGACCGCGTGTGCTGATAAGGGATCAATGCGCGGCAGCCGAAGATTCGACCATCGTCGTGCTGCGTGATGCATCGCTCGAAGACGCGATAAAGGTCGGTGAAACCCAGTTTCGTTTCCCGGCTGATTTCGCGCAAAGGTGTGTGGCCGTCCAAAAACAGCGTCATCGCCCGAATCCGGCGCTTCAGCAGGTCGCGCCCCTCATCAGAAAGCGCGCTGTCGTCTGCCGCCGGCCATTGACCAATATCGGCCAGATCGCGCGGAATGGAGCTTCGATCGAACCGCAATGCGCCGAAGGCGATCTGCTTCATACCAACTCCAGATAGGTATTCGGCCCCAGCGGCTCAAATGGAAGCGCCGGGCATCGCACGTCGCCGCGCAGTACCAGTCTGAAGACGACCGAGCGAACGAGCATCGGATCGACCGTCGCGAATTGCCGTTCGAGTTCTGCCAGCGTAGCGCCGTCGCTGCACGCGGTGATTACGCCGGGTGCCAATTTCTCGACTGGAAGCGTGTGACTAGCTGCCAAGTAACGAAGCATCATGATCCGGTTTTCGCGAAGCACTTGAGGGTCGTCGAGCTCCGTTGGACGAATCATCTGCAACTGCAACGAAGAAGCCCGACTCCACGACTGAAAAGCCGGGAACAGGAGACTGCCCTGCGCCGCTGACGTCGCTTCCGCCGTTCTCAGCAAAAGGCACAATTTCTCGTCGTTGTGCGTGCGGACCCAGAAGTCGACAACCCGGGGCGGCTTTGCATCAGGAATGCAAACGGGCCGCTCGCAATACGTAATCACGTGCGGATCTGATTCGAGGCGAACCCACAGATCGAGGGCGAGCCGCCCAAACAAGGTTAGCCGGCGCCCGAGCTTCGGACCGAAGAGATCATATCGGTGCGCGCCGTGCGGACGTGCGTTGTTGACTGCCCGCAAGAAACGTGGTGGTATCATCGACAACGCTCCGGTTTGGCCGACCATCATGTTTTAGTACAAAACGAGCCGGACATCCGCCCGTCTGACATCGACGGGTTTGCGGTTTCGCACGTCAATTCAATCATTACAGAATACGTATCAATCGCTACGTTTTTCGACGTCAATAAATGTGTATATGCACATTATCCGCGTTTTGGCGACCGGACTATCCGGCGACCGCGTCCAGCCGTGAAACAATCCAACGGAAAGACGGCGAAATTGGCCGCAAAGCCTTGCCGTCACTGCTTCTTAGGATGATGAAGTCGTCCACTTCCCTGTTTCACGAACGCGTCAGGTAGAGAGCGCCGGGGCATGTGACATTTCAGACATTCTCTTCCTTCGTTTGGCATTTCCGACTTTCGCTTCTTCACGCGCAGAAGCAAAAGTAATTACGACACAGACAGCAACCCAACCCTCGCCCATTGCCGGCTGACCGGAGGTGCTGCAACTTTCCCTTCAACCGACGGACGCTCAGGCGCGCAGCGTAGTGAACAACACATTTTCCGTAATCAGGAACAGGCCACGCGGATGGAACATACAGGCGAGATCGGGGACGTCGAGGATGTTGAGTTTCGCGAATTGCCGGATACGCCGGACCGGCCCGCAGCCCGGCCTCGGAAAGTGGTCGCCGGCGCGAAGGTCCGGCAGGCGCAGCACGGGAAATCGGAAGGCCGCCATATCGGGCTGCAGCATCTGGCGTTCTTCCGCGGCTATCTGGAGGGGCTCGATCTGGCCGAGCTGGCGGACCAGTATCTTGAGTTCGGCCGCAACGCCCGCAAGGCAGCGGCCACGCGCAACTGGCTGGTGACCGCTTTCGTCGCCGCTGCCCGCAAACGTGAGGATTTTGCCACCGCGCGACTGCTCGCGATCCGCCCGGCGGCGCTGGCCACGATCGACACGGCGGCTGCTCCCGCGCCGTCCCTGGGCGACTTCGCCGCCCAGCACGATCCGGACGGCTTCTACACCGAAAAGGAACTGCTCGAGCTGTTCACCACGCACCACGCGCGTCCAGGCGCGAGCGATGTCGCGGCGCTGCGCCGCCAGCAGCGCAATGCACGTCTTCGCATCCGGCAGATGGCAGCGCTCGACGCGCTAGCGCGCCTCGTGGTCGAAGATCCCAAACCGGAACACCACGTGCTCGGTTGGTTTGACACGGCGATTGCACTGCGCCTGTCGGACGTGGGCATCACCACGATCGGCAGACTGGTTCAGACCATCAACGCAGTCGGCTACCGCTGGTACCGGAACGTGCCGCGGCTTGGAGAAACGGGCGCACGCCGCATTGCAGCGTGGCTCGAAAATTATCGCGACGTCGACGGGCTCGGCATCGCGCAGGCGGCGCTGGTGCACCCGTCTGAGCGCGGCCTGCCGGCGCCGCAGTTGCGACGTGAACCGGTCACTGCAATCGTACCGCTGGAGTATTTCGTGGCGCCGACAGATCGCGACGGCTCGCGCGGCGCCAACCGCAATCCAAACAAGAACAACAGTGGCGCAGCGAATGACCTGCAGGCTATAGCCTTCTGGCTGGCCGACTACGAGAATCCGAATACGCGTGAGAAGTACCGCGCCGAGGCCGAGCGGCTGCTTCTCTGGGCAATCTTTGCGAAAGGCAAAGCCCTGTCGAGTCTCGACATCAATGACGCGCGCGACTACATCAACCGCTTCCTCGTTGATCCCCAACCGGCCGCGCAATGGGTCATGAACCGGGCCGTGCCGCGGGGCGATCCCGAGTGGCGCCCTTTCCGCGGCCCGTTGTCGGTCAAGAGCCGCCAGGACGCGCTCGCGGCACTCAAAAAATTCTTCGGCGACCTCGTCAACGCACAGTATCTTGACCACAACGCGTTTGCAAAGATCAAGGTTTTCCTTGGCAGCGAAACCGACGAAGCTGGCAATGAGCGCCGGGTTGCCGCCAAGCCCCGCGTTCAGGTCGAGCGCAGCCTGACGCGCGAAGCTTGGTCCTTCGCGATGCGCGTGCTAGACGCCCTGCCCGACTCCGCCGCCGCCGCTCGCATGCGCTTCGTGCTTGCGCTCACATATAGCACGGGCCTGCG
The DNA here is from genome assembly GCF_002278075.1 of Paraburkholderia aromaticivorans. NCBI lineage: Bacteria > Pseudomonadati > Pseudomonadota > Betaproteobacteria > Burkholderiales > Burkholderiaceae > Paraburkholderia > Paraburkholderia aromaticivorans. The sequence continues at coordinate 124,799 of NZ_CP022993.1, forward strand.
CCGCGCCGAGGTGTGTGGCGCCTTCACGGACGATATTAGCGTCCGTTACGCCGGCGCTGAACTTGGCTCCATCCATCTGCTGCGCGTGGTCGGGAAAGGCGCGAAGGAGCGCTTCATTCCGCTCGTGCCTGCCGTACTGGAGGCGCTTGGCGACTATCTGGAAACGCGGGAATTCCCTCGCGATCCCCTCGTCTGCCCGGTCGGCACTCCGCTTATCCCCGCGCTGCCCGACAAACAGGACATTGGCCGGGTGCGGCGTGAAGCGGCCGCGCGCGGCGACGATGTTCACAAGGCGCTGGCAGCGCTCGCCCGTCAGGCTGGGCCCATCCATCACGACCAGTTGTACAAGGCAGTGAAGCGGTTTTTTGCTACCGCCACCGCCGCAGCGTTGCGCGAGAATTCGCCGCATGCCCGCGCATTCGCAGAAGTCAGCCCGCATTGGTTACGGCACACTTTCGTTTCACACGCGGTCGCGAACGGCATGAGTCTCGAGAGTGCGCGGAATTTTGCGGGCCACGACTCGCTCGATACGACGTCGATCTACGCGACAGCGGAACTCGGCCGTCAGTATCGGGAAGCTGAAGCATTCCTGCGGCGGGCTTCAGCTTGAGGCGCGCGACGTTGCTTGCGTTTGCGTATGGCGCCGGTCGACGCCGGATGAACTGTGCGGCGGCCTAACCGCCGGTATCAGCGTTCCTCGCAGAAATCGACCTACCGGCCTGCTGTTAGAAAACTGTCAGAAAAGGGATTGAAACGCCTCAGTCATTCGCCTGCACTGCCCCTCCTGCCAGTTTTCTGACATCAATCTCAGCTTTCAAGCCCTCCCCATTGCAAGCAAGATGGCGCGAAGCGCCGTGTCGCTAGAACGATGGCATTTCAGTATATAAGGTCATCTTCCAGTCCCAATCAGCAGCTTCGCTAAGGAAAGCGCCGCGTCATCCGCGGCCAGAACTGCATTAACAATGGTCTCGATCTCTCGAGCGCGTAACGCCACACTGGCAAAGTCCGGGGTGTCGATGCGCAGGTATTTTCTGCCCTTCGCAATGCTGATTCGGACCGCCTTCTTTGGTAGATGCTGTCCCGTGGTCAGAAAGGCGAAGATATCAGCCGTCGTGCTTCCAGGAGAAAGACTTGAAGCGCGCTCCGAAATAAGTTTCTCTCCGACCTCCTTGATTAAAGCGTGGAGTGTGGCGACTTCAGCGCTCGACAGCGGCTTGTCGGCGATCGCCTCCAACAGGCTTTCGGGCAATCGACCGACTGCCACCATCCTTGACGCATGAGACTTCGAGACGCCAAGGCCAGCTGCCATAGCCCTTTGGTTGAGCCATAGGCCCCGTTCGATCATTGCCGCATAGAATCGGCCAATCACAACCACCGGAGCCTTGGCGGCACGGAGCCGGTTGTGTACAGCCACCGCGGTGAGCTGGTTCGGAATTTGACGAGCGCTAAAGTCGTACTGCATGTTCAGGTGCCTCACTTGATCGTTTGGATCTTACGTCCGGAGCTTATCGTTCTGGTATGCGTGTCAAGAACGCAGTCGCCTGCGAAGCTGGTCTCGCAGAGCGCTAAGGGCACCGAGCGCAACCGTGTCGGGTCGCTTTTGGGAAGGACTAGCGGGCGGGACGCACGCCGTCGCACCGGTGACAACAGGCCATAGCCCCGCGGCGATAGCTGTCATCGCGTCATCGGCCATGCTGAACGGGACGCTGCCGTGCCGCCCCTCCCCAACGACGAGGAAGGCTCCGTCGTCCACCTGCCAGTAGCGGCCCCTTGGGTCAACGTATCGCTGCCCCTTCAGATTCGCGATAAGTGCTCTTCTGGCTTGGGTCTCCCTCTCCTCACGCCGCTTAGCCTCGGCTTTGGCCGTTTCCGCCAGCCTCGCTTTCGCGATGGCTTCGAAATCAAGAGGTAACGAGATGAGCGACGAAAGATAGGCGAACAACTCGCGGCCACGTAGGGCACCGAGAGACTTGGCCGCATGAGCGACCACGTTTGACAATCGGGTACCAGCTTGGCGCGCTTTTTTCATGAGCGAGAAGAGGCCCGACAAGCTAAGTTCGTTGTCGGTATGCAGCCACGCCAGATCGGCAGGGACTGTTCTGCCACTTATTTTGCAAAAAGAGCCAGGGCCTCGGCCCGGCTGATTCTTCAAAGAAGACTGCTTGGGGTTCTTGTTTACGTCTTGCACCGGTGCAATATCGCGTCCACGCTCAGTCGGCAACAAGCCGAGCCGACGTACAGCTTCGGCGGTCAAGCGTACGAAGGCGACCAGTTTCAGGGCGCGTCCAATGCGCCCTTGGTCGTCCCGCTCGATCAAGCCGGCGTTCTGCAGAACCGCGAGTGCGCGATAGACAGTCGCTTCGTTGACGCCTAGGCGCTGCGCAACAGTGGACTTTTTGATCCATATATCGCACGTCGGATTGTGTTGACTGACTCCATAACGAATCAAACACGCAAGAACTCGTCGATGATTTTCTGAGAGATCGATGTCAGTAAAACCCTCGTACACAACGACCAACGCATTCGCAATTTTTCCAGGTAAGGCTGAAAGATGAGACGCTGACGATTCAAAGCCTTCGTTGGCGAGCTCAGTTGTCGAAGCCGGAGACGTCTGAATCGCTTGTACGTTTCCGGAGCGAGTCGTTCCGTCTAGATGTGCGTTATTCAGGCCGGCAATAGCCGGTAGGCAAAGCGAGTCCATTCACGCTTCCTTTTTTCGTGAATTTTCTGGGAAAGCGTTGACAGCGCCCCGGACTCTTCCTAGACTCTCATATGTTGATGTTGAGGTTCGAAAGGGCGCCAACCCTTTTAGGAAGTACCAAGTGCCGCAACTCTGCAAAAGCCAAGAACGCCAATTCTTGGCTTTTGTTTTTTGGGATGCTCCTTCTATGTCTTCATAGCGTCCTCCGCCTTCGATGGTGTACAAAAGAAAAGGGCCCAGTGATGGGCCCTTTTCTTTTGCATCGCGCCGCTTGGCAGCGGTCGCCTATCTCCTGTTCGATCGGTTTGCAGCGTCCTGGCATCTCGCTGCAACGCAAGAGTCCCGCGGAGACCGTGCACCGGTGCAACATCGGACGCCGGGAATTGAGCTTGTACCGGTGCAACATCGGACGCCGGGAATTGAGCTTGCACCGGTGCAACACCGGAGGCCGCGTATCGGGCTTGCACCGGTGCAATGCGTGCGTGGAGGTTATGACGTTGTACCGCTGCCACGTGGGGGCCGGTACAAACTGGCTTCGGCAAAAAGCCCGAGCAAGCCCATACAACAATTTGCACCGGTGAAATACAGCCTTGACCCAACGTCCGGAACCGGTCGCTTTGGCAGAATGGAATGGGAAGCGTCGCGGAATTCATCGCGATTGCATTTCCCCTCACATCTTCCAGAAAAAGGGTCATATCAGTTTCCGCCCCTTATCTTAGCGAGTCTCTGTTCCAGCGCCGCCAACAAGTCGTCGGGACCTTCGCTAATCAGACCGGAAACAACTTCAAATACGTCCGAGAGGACCTTGTAGTTCTCGCTGGAGAGGGTGGCGGCGGTCGAAAGCTTGAACTCCAACGCACCGTTCTCGTAGGTTCGGAACGAACCGACTTGGGTGGCGCCGGCCTTGATGGGGATGGCGACTAATGCCGACTTCCTCTGCTTTCGTTCTGTATCGGATTTCGCTTCTTTAACGATCGCTTCGATCGCCCGCCTGCCGTGCTGTGAATCCACGACTTCTTGGCATTTGGCCAGTATCGCTTCTTCGGGCATACCGCGGTCGACGAGCTGCGCAAGTACGGCCGCCACCGAATACGGAAACCGGTCCGCGTGCGAGTGCATGAAGTCCAGGATAGCGGGCGGGAACTTCTTATACGCTACCATCCGGGAGACGGTTGACGGTGCAAGCTCTAGTTGCTCCGCGATTGCCGCAGCCGTTGCGTGGCCCTCTTCGATAAGCGTTCCCCACTTGATGCCCTTATCGATAGGGGAGATAGCCTCGGTCGCGTCCGTCTGCTTGAAGGATGCAGTATAGAAAGCAAGGGGATCCTTCGGATCGATGTCTAGCTCAAGCGTCCACGCTTCTCTTCGGTTGAGCAGCTTCAGACCGCGGAAACGTGTCTCTCCGTCGATCACGAAATAATGGCCCGGCTTATCGGGGTTTTTCGTAATCGTGATTGGCACCAATTGCCGCGTTGCAGCTATCTGGCTGGCGATCTCGCGCACGCGCTCAGCGGAGCGGTGTACCCGGGCATTCCAAGGGTGCGTATCCAGGAGATCGATGGATACCAGGCGTCCTAAGGAGTCGTCAGGCGCCCGCGACTCATCGTGCTGCGCGGATGCTCTGCGCTCATTGGGCGAGCCGCGTGACTCACTTTTGTCGGTGTCAATTAACTCGTCGAGTGACTTGCTCGCGCCCGTCGGCGGCGTATGCAAGATCATTCCCGCGCCACCGTCGCGGCGTTGCGTACCTTGGCTTCGAAGTTGGGCGACGAAGTCGGCGTCGTTGGTGCTCTTACCCATCGATCAGCCCCATCCGATTTAGAAGTGCATCAGCGCTGTCGCGCAGTTCTGCAGCAGCTTGACTGCTCGGCTTTGATAGAACCAGCGGAAGGTCAGATTCACCAGTTAGGGCCTTAGGAAAATCCTCGCTTCGGCGGATAGAACTCTCGAGCCACGCATCGCGATACGTTTGCGTAATAGTCATTAACTGCGTCATGACTCGCACCCGGTTCGGATCGAAGAAATTCCCGACAATAATTAGCTCAGGGCTTCTATCGAACTGGTCGTGCATCTCTGTCAGGACGCTCGACAAATACGACAGCGCCTTTGTCGAGAATTTTTCCATCGACACAGGCGAAATGACGTAGTCCGACGCTAACAGCGCACCACGAGTAATCCGGTTTTTCGCTGGAGCCGCGTCGAAGAGAATGATGTCGTACTCTGACACGTCAAAATGTTGGTCTTTCTTCGACAAGCCGTCCTTAATCAAACGTGCCAAAATCAGGTCCGCGTTGCGACCTTCAAGCGTTTCGTAGGTCAGCATGGTGTCGAGCCGATCGAGGTTCAGGTCGGCGGGAACGATATGCGGACCATACTCGCCGTATGGCTTTTTGATCGCTTCTTGCAGCGTTATCCGGCCCGAAGACGACGGATAACCTGGAATGAGGTTGCCGAAGTGATACTCAACGATTTTCGATTGACTGATTCCCTGCTCTAACGCTTCTTCTCGCGTCAACTCCGAATCGTAGCCGAAGCTCAGGGTAAGGTTCGCTTGGAAATCAAGATCGATGACGAGTGTTCGTAAGCCCTTTAGCGCGAATATAGTCCCGAAGTTGCTAGCAAGCGTGGTTTTGCCCACTCCACCCTTCGGCGCGTAAACAGTGGCGACGACTTGTTTTTTCTTGGCGGACTTGCTCCGCCGATTAGCACGGTAACGCGCTAACTCGAAAATGTTTTCGATGGAAAACAGCCGCGTCTTTGGTCCCGCTTCCTGCCGAGCCACCTCGATGCCCGACTCGTCAACCATCCTGCGAACAGTGTCGCTTGTGGTGGCGAGAAGTTGGGCTGCGGCTTGCACCTTGAATGGCTTAGTCGACAAGGCGGACCTCGTTAGCATTTATGAAGTTGGGCTAGATTGTGGACGCGAGTCCGTGGTCGTGCAAGGATTTTTTCGGGTCCGGGGGAAAAATCCTAGCGCCAATTATTAAAGCTGGTAGTGGCGTGTGCGCCTCACAGCAAGGAGACAGCCTCGCGCATATGCCCGATATGCGTAACGATCATCGTCCAGACTGCGCTGTATCGACGCAATTATTGCGTATTTGGAAAAGGGACCGTGAGCCGGCTCACGGTCTCTGCAGGCTGCTGCCCCCTGTGGGACCTGTCCTTCCTCCAAGGGAAACTATAAAAATCATACGGTTGCGCGCGCCGCGTTGGGGATCAGATGCCCATCGTTACCTTGGGATTTATGGGACGGGCTCGGCGACGGAAGCTGCTCCACTTTACGGGGTCTAAGAAGGCGCCACCGCCCGGAAAGCTCCACTTTTTTACGACCATTCCGGGTTAAGACCGTGAGCCGGCTCGCCCCAACCGCACGACGTCGGCCACGTCTCTAATGCGGCTGCAAATCACACCTCTTTTGCATGACTGGCTTCCTGCTGGCGCTGATTCAATTGAGTCGGCACAAATGGACCGATCGTCATGCGTTTATTCCGCAGCAAAAAACAGGTAGCGCTCTCTACAGCGCCGGGTGGTTATTCGGAAGAGGACCCGGAAGGGCTCATCTTCGATATGGGCGCGCGCCTGCGCACGGAAGCGAATCACTGGAAGCTTTTCGCCTTCTTCCTGGCGTTCGTTGCCGGTGGGGCGGTGTACACGCGAAATCCACCGCCGTCGGTGGTCAAGGCTTACGGCGTCTCGTCCGACGCTAACGGCCATGCCGTCGTCAGACAGTTGACAGCCTACAAGCCAGACGATCAGGCGATTCGCACCGCTCTGAAAGAAACGGTAGAGAGCTGGTTCACGATCGAGCCGGTGCTCACAGACGACCTCCAGGCTTCGCGGATGGCGCGCAACATCAACGCCGTCAAGGCGATGATGGTCGGCAACGCACGCAACCAGTTCGCTGACTGGATCAAGGCCGACGCGCCGTTCCAGGCCATTACGCTCAATCCGAAGCTCGTGCGCGAGCCGCGCGTCTTCAACGTCGCATTGCTCGAAGACTCGACGGCTGTCGTTGAGTTCACAACCAGCACCACCCAGTCACCGACCGACAAGCCGGTCGTCCAGAAATACGCGCTGACTTTCCGCTATCAGATTGTCCCTCCCACAGCCGAAGACGCGCTCGGCCGCAATCCGTTCGGGCTCTTCTATCCGTTGTTTTCCATGCAGAAGACCCAATGATGAATGCGACCCGAACGTTTGCATCGGTGATGGCCGCCGCGCTGTGCGTTGGCGCGATGTGCCAGCCGGCTAGTGCCGCGAGAAAGGGCGACGCGCCGTCGGGCGCGTCATTCGATATTGCGAACGCCATGAGCGATCCAATGAGCCCGGTTAATCCCTACAACGCTGGCACCGATCCCGTCACGATGCCTGGCGACGCGCGTATGGCGGTGTTTCCGTACAGCCGCGACCAGATCTACCGGATCATGACCGCACCGTTGAAGAACACAACAATCGAGCTCGCGCCCGGCGAGCGGCTGACCACGGACCCGGCGATGGGCGACTCGGTGCAATGGATCGTGGACACCGACGGAGCCAACCATGTGTTCGTAAAGCCGATCAAGCCCGGGCTGGTCAACACGTTGCATCTGACGACGAACCTGCGCGAATACGACATGACGCTCGTCTCTTCTCCGATGGGCGGACTGTTCTATCAAACCGTGCGCTTTAACTACCCCGGCTCGTTGATGGCAAAGGTGCGTGCGCGGGAAGAGGCGGGCTACGAATCTCGCGACGGCCAGAATTCAGCGAACGACTCGGGTCCCATTGGCGTGTCGCCGGACAAGCTGAATTTCGACTACACGGTTTCCGGCTCTGCGTCATTCCGGCCTGAGACAGTGTTCGACGATGGCAAGTCCGTCTGGTTGCGCCTGCCGGCCGACGCTCCGTTCGCCGTCCCGATCGTGAAGGATCACGGTGATGTTGTCAGCCCGAACTTCATTCGCCGGGGGCAGTACATCGTCATCCAGGAGATGGCGAAGGAAATCGTCTTGCGTGCGCCGAATGAGGAAGTGACTATCAGGCGCCGGCGTCCGGGCCTGTTCGGATTCTGAATCGAACTATGGCTATGCAAAACGGACAACCTGACAGCGACCGGGCGACGATCGTCAAAGGCAAGTCGCCCCGCAATGTGCTGATCAGCGCAGGCGTGGTCGTCGCCGTCATTATTGGCGCGCTGGGCTTTTACTATCAGGTCAAGGAAGGCAACAAGGCTGAAGAAGAGGCGAAGCTCCAGAAGAAGGCGAAGCAGGCGGAGGTTGTCGACAAGTCGAACAATACCCAGGACCTGAACAAGACCATCGACGACCAGATGGCAGCGGCTCGGCGTCAGGCAGCGTCGGAAGCGCGTGCGGCGGCCGCGCCGGGCGCCCAGTCGGCAGCGGGGGCTAGCTCGACGCCTGCGTTGAACGCCGATAATTTTCTTGGGGACCAGCACACGCAGCAGATCAAGTCACAGGCAGATTCGGACGCAGTTTTCGCTTCGCCGATCTTTCGCGCTGGCCTGAAGGTGAAGGACACCGCCCCGCAGCAGGCAGGGCAAATCCCGGGCATTCTCACGCCCGCGCAGGTTGCCGCGCAACAGGCCGCCGCACAGCAGGCAGCAGGCGCTTCGGTGGGTGACCGCGTGGCCGCCGCCTTGTCGGCTGCCGGCGTCGGCGGACAGCAGGGGCCGCGGCCCTATTCAAGCCAGGATCACGATGGCGCCTTCATCAGGAACGTCGCGAATCAGTCCGGGAATGGCCAGGACTTCGCTCGGACGGGTTTTGTCGGGCAGGCGCGCGGCTGCGTCCTGTCGCCCCCGCATCACATTCCGGTGTTGTCGATCGAAGGCCTGAATTCAGACAGGCCCGGCACTGCGGCGCTGGTTGTCGAAAAGGACGTGTACGACAGCATCCGCGGCGACTGCCTGATGATTCCGAAGGGCAGCATGATCACCGCGCCCTACAGTTCGGACATTCAACCCGGTCAGGAAAGCATTCTCGTTGCAGCAACCGAGATGCGTCTGCCGAACGGCAAACACGTACCGTTGTTCGGTGCACAGGGCGCTGATGCCGATGGGACGGCCGGGTTCTCGGGTGACGTCAACAACCACTTCCTGAAAATCTTCGGCACATCTTTTCTCGTTGCCATTCTGCTTCGAAAGTTCGACGGTGGCGACACCTCGACAACGACCGGACCGCTAGGTGTCACGCAGGTAGGGAGTACGGGCGGGCAGGTCGCGGCGACTACCGCCCAGTCCGTGCTCGACCGGTACAAGAACATCCCGCCGACTATCACGGACGGACCGGGCGAGCGTCGCTTCATGTTGAAAGTGAATCGCGACATTTACATGGAGCCGTACCGTGATCAGTAAGCGATTTCTTCCCGCCTTGCTGGTCGCAGTGTTTGTGCCGGTGGCGCATGCCGCGACGATTGAAGAGGTCATCAGTCCGACAAGCGTCGTGCTCGCGCAAGGCACCGCGCGCACGATCGCAAAGATCGATGGAAAACCTGTGTTCTATTGCGGGCTTTCCGCCTTTGGATCGTGGGCCGCGCATCTGGTCGGCCAACCGGTAGGCAGCAACCCCGAGAGCGGGATCACCGTGGCTGTGGATGAGCGCGATGTTGCGCTGGCCGGGCTGCTCGTCAGTAAGGGCTGGCTCCAGCCGCCGATGCTTGACGACGAAGCACAGGCAGCTATCACAGAGAGACGGGGAGGCTGGGCGTGCGCGAGCGCGGTTACGCCGTTCGAGCTCATGCATAGCAGCGTCGATCCGAAGGTCCTGGCGGGCATTGCGCTGAACGAGTCAGGGCTCAATGGGCACGCGTGGCCCTGGACGCTGAATATCGCTGGACAAGGCTACTTCTTCAGGTCGCGCGAGGACGCCTATCGCGTTGTGCGGTCACTGATCGCGCGTGGTCGCAGCGACTTCGATGTCGGCATCATGCAGATCAATTGGGGGTACCACGCCCGCCGGTTTGCGTCGCCCTGGGATGCTCTTGCACCGGCCACAAGCATCCGCGTCGCTGAAGAGATACTCAACGAGAACTACAGCAAGACCCATTCGGTTGCAAAGGCGATCGCCTATTACCACAGCGCCAATCCGGTCCCGGGCCAGGCGTATCTCGCGCGCTTTGCTCGACACCTCAACCAGATCCAGGCCGGACTATGAAGCACACCGTTTCCCGCATCGCCGTCGCGTGCGCCATGCTCTTCGTGGCGATGGCGGCGCATGCCGCGAACACCGACCCATTCGACTTCGATTATGAGATCGCGGGTGGGATCGCCGAGCGCCCGGCGCTCATTTTTAATGACGGCTCCAAAACATACATCCAGCCCCGCGCGGGTCAGGTCATCACAGCCGCTGGCGGTCATCAGGAAGGGCCTTACGTTGTTGTCGACGGCACGCCCGAGACGATCACCTACACGGTGGCCGGTCGCTCGGCCAGTGCGCGCTGGACGAGGGCCAATGCCTTCATCGGAGCCGGCGCGCGCGGTCCGCTCGCGTCGTTGCGCGACGACCAGCCGGCAGCGTTCGACGGCTTCACGAATCGACTGGTGCTGGTCGGCGCCCACGGGTCGCTCGAGCCTGTTCGTGTACTGAGCGGTTCAATGCCGGTGGCCGCCGTCGTGAAGGCGCTCGTCCCCCAAGGCTGGACGGGGTCCGCCCAAAAGGATGTGGACCTGACTGAAAACACCGGCTTCGCCACCCGCGCGGGCGAGAACTGGATGCAGGCGCTTGATCGCCTGATGACGCAAAGCGGTCTATACGCTGATGTGGATTTCACGTCACGTCATATCAGGGTGCATCGCGACGCGCCCAAGTCTGGCGCGCTGAACTACGCTGCTGGCCAGAAGTCACCGGCCGATGCGATCGTGCAGACGGTCGCAATGAAAGAGGGCGCAGCAGGCGGCTCCGCCGCTGGTACGCCGCAGGCGTCCCTACTCGCGCAGTACTTCGGCGCCCAGGCGATCCGCGATGGCGACGACACACATACGCAGATCCGTTTCGCGGCAAAGCCCGCAACCGAGCTGACGTTCAGGACGCTGGACGGTCGGTCGCTACACCCGAAGTGGGATAGCGAAACCGCGGTCATGACAGTCGAGCGTGCGGAACGCATGCTGGTTTCGGACGGAACGCGCACGGTTGAGGTGGGCCGCTCGGCAGGCACGGTGTACGACTTCGACGCGGGCAGCGCCGCGCATCTGGAGGCGGTGTTCGACCGCGACGGCCAGACGTTCTTCAAGTTCGCAGACTCTGTCGTGCAGGTCCATGTGAGCGACGTGAAACACCTGGGCTTCGGCGAGCAGAAGGGCCGCTACTACATGTTCAACGGCACGGCGGACCAGTTCATCGTGACAGCCGATGGCGCAACTGTGAATGTTACGCGGCGTCACGACGTGAAGTATTTCGAGCGTCCTGCAACGGGCGCACCGACGACGGCGTCGGCGGCATCTGGAGCCGCGAAATCATGAGGCGCGTGATTCCGGTTCTCATCGCTACGGTACCTGCACTTTGCGGGCCGCTCGCGCACGCGGACTGCCTTGATGACGCTGCGGCGTTCCAGCACGTGAGTACGCAGCTTGTCCATGCGATTGCGCAACACGAATCCGGGATGCGTGCGAACGCTGTGAACGTGAACAGCAACGGTACTGAAGACATCGGTCTGATGCAGATCAATTCGTCGTGGCTGCCGCGACTCGCGCGGTATGGAATCCGTCGTCAAGACCTTTTCAACCCGTGTGTGAACGGCTACGTCGGCGCGTGGATTCTCGCATCGAATATCCGGCAGTTTGGGCCGACATGGAAGGCCGTCGGCGCCTATAACGCGGTCTCGACGCAGAAGCAGCTGATTTACGCAAACGCCATTTATCGCCGCCTGCAGCGGCTGGGGCAACAACAATGAATGTGACCATCGAACGTAACGGGCGGGCGCGCGTGGTGGCGCGTGTTCTCGCCGTAATCCTGCTCATCGCCGGGCCCGCATGGACGCGCGCAGCGACCGATCCGAGCCCGTCGCGCATCGCCGCGCCGGCAGGCGACGGCTGGCAGGTCCTTTCAGGTGCGCCGGCCGGCAACGTGCCCGGTGAGGTTTCCGCAGCGGCTGTGAGTGGTCCGGTGTTGCCACCGTCCACCGCGCCCGTTTCGATGGCCGTGGCTCCGGTTGTTCTGCCAGCGACAACCACTACAACTACGGTAGCGGCCGCGGCGCCTGGCGGCGTACTTACGTTCTCGGTGTCGCCGTCGGACCGCAATCTGCGCAACGCACTCGACCGCTGGTTGCAGACCCAGGGCTGGCAACTCGCGTGGAAGGTCGACGATGACCTGCCGCTCGAGTTCAACGCGACGTTCACGGGCGACTTCACGTCCGTCCTCGTTCAGGTCATGAAAGCGACCAATCACATGCGCGTGCCAACCCGCGTCTGCCGTCATCCTTCGAACAACGTCATCCGCGTCGTGGCACGCGCGGCCAACTGCCAGGAGTAACGATGCGTCACGCCCAGATCCTCAGGACTTCAATTGCTGCTGCGTGCCTGCTCGTCATCGCCGGCTGCGCCGTCACGCAAGGCGATGTGAATTCGGCCTACGACTCGGCCAATAGCACCGCGAGTGCTGCCATGAATAATGTGCCGGGCTCAATGGCGCTCGTTGAAGATGTACCGACAGCGTTCCTCGGCGATCGCCTCGTGCCGGTCGCCTATGAGGCAACGCTGCCTGCGACGTTTCGCGAAAAGCGCATCACAATGCCGGCGAACCTCGATATCAACCAGATCGCGAACCTGGTCTCTGGCGCGACAGGCTATGCCGTTCATCTGAGCCCTGACGTCTTCGTGCCGCGTAGTTCGCTGGTACCCCGTGAGGGCGCGTCATCGACGTTGGGCGCCGCCGGTGGCAGCGGTTATGAAAAGCCGATCTATGCGCAGGTCTTCGACGGTTTTGCGGGCGAGTACCTGACGCGTATGACGGAGGATCTCGGGCTCGACTGGTCTTTCGATGGTTCGACGATCAACATCACGCGCTTTGTGACCCGCATGTATCAGATCGCAGCCATCCCGGGCAAAGTCTCCATCAAGTCCACGATGTCCAAGGGTATGGAAACGTCCACGGGCAATCAGGCGAACGGCAGCAGTGGTGGCGGAAGCGGCGATACAGGGTCTTTCTCCGCTCTGACTTCGACTGGCCGCCAGGGTGAGTTTGACCAGATCCAGTCGATTACGGATGCACTGAACAAGCTGCGCTCGCCGATGGGCCGGGTCAACGTCAATCCCCAGAGCCGTCTGGTCATGGTGCACGACACACGCGAGGCCGCCGATGCGATGGGCAAGCTGCTCGCGCAGGAAAACGCCGTTTCGACGCGTCAGGTGGCAATCCGCGTGCGCACGCTGCAGATTGCGTTGAACCGCGGCAGCCAGGCGGGCGCCAATGCCGACGTCGTTTTCAACGCGATCCAGGGCGGTCTTGCGAAGTACGCGATCAGCTTTGTGTCGCCGACATCGCTGTCGTCCGGTGGCGGTACGCTCGGCATGTCCGTGTTGCGCCCGAACGCGCCTTTTTCCGGGACGAATGCGGTCATCAATGCGCTGAACCAGTACGGCCGCACGGTGCAGGACAACACGCAGACCAAGCTCACGCTCAATGGCCTGCCGGTGTCGATCGCTTCGTTCCAGAGCGACGACTACCTGAGATCGACGACTTCCTCGGCCGGCAGCCTCACGGCAACGTCAGGTGGTGTACCCGGTCTGAATCCGGGCACCGTGACGACCGGCGACTTCGTCAACATCCTGCCGTCGGTGAACGATCATAACCAGATCGTGCTCGCGTACTGGAGCGACAGTTCGAAGCTGAACGGTCCCTTTACCGAGAAGTCGGTCGGCTCCGGGCAGACGCAGCAGACGATCCAGCTCGCACATACGGTCGGCAGCAAGGACGACCAGATCGTCGCGCTGTCTGACGGCCAGACCGTTGTACTGTACGGCGAGATGACCGATCACGCTGACAGCACGACCAACGGCGGTATCGCCGGCATCACCGGACTCTGGAACAAGGCAAAGACTTTCCAGGTGATCATGCTGACGGCTTCTGTCGTCCCGTCGATGTGAGCACGGCTATGCACATTACCGATCCGCTGCCGCGCGAGAAGAACGCGCGTCTCGTCTTCGGGCTCGAATGGCGCGCGTACCCGTCGAAGCAGATGCGGGCGGAGCGCCGTCGTTACGCCGACGATTTTGGCGCGACCCATTATGTCGAATACAGGATCGGCAAGGACGTCATCGGTGGCTTCTGCGCACCCGAGATGGCGGAATTCAGGGCTGCGAAGCTTTATTCGGGCGCGGCGCGCATCGCGCAGAACGAGCGCGTAAAGGGAAAAGCGGCGGTGCTCGTGCTCTTGCAGGACGATCAGCGCGTGCACGTTGTGTTCATAGTACGGGGTGTGGTGCGCAGCGATGATGTGCTGACGGTACCCCAGGCGCGTGAAAGGCGGCTCGCGGTTGAGCAGGAATGTCTGAAGCTCAACCTGTCGCTGACCACACTCGGTTCCGGCGCCGCAGTGGGCGAAGTCGACGAGAACTTTGGCGCTGCATCGTTGCTCGATGCGCGAAAGACGGCGCGCGTCGCGAAGGTGCCGGCCAGCATCCCGTCGGTCGTGCCAATAATGGTTATCGTCGCGGCAGTCGTTCTGGGCGGCATGCAACTTTCCGACATGCTCAGCCCGCCTGCACCCGCTGCCCCACGTGAGCCGACATTCGAGGAAAAGTACGCCTCGCTTGTGCGCCAGACGTTTGCCGCGAAGATGCCGCGCGCCAATCTTCTGGCCCCTGCACTGCTTGAGAAGCTGGGCGACAGCGAAACCGTTGTCGCGGGATTCGTGTTCGAGAAAGCGGTGTGCGGCACGCAAGGCTATTGCGCCGAGACGCTGCGCCGCTACGGCGGCAGCTTTGACGATCTGCGTCAGATTGCGCCCGAGTCCATGCGGCCTTTGCACTTTGATGCCGATGGTCTGCATGCTGGCGCGCGCGGGCCACAGGTTCCTTCTGTCATGCCGGTGACGGAACGCGAGCAGAAGGCGTGGCCGACACAGCAGGGCCTGATCGACGTCCTCCAGACGCCACCGCAGAAGCTGTCGGCAAAGCCGTTCGAGCTCGATAGCTACGGCTACAAGGTGGATATTCAGCCAGCAAAACCGCTTCTCGCTGTTCCGATGGGGACAAGCGAGTCACGTCCAGCGCAGATGATTCTTGTAGGTGAGTGGACGATCAATGGCTACCGGTGGCAATCGCCGTTACTGGCGAGGCTCCCTTCGAACATGACTCTGGACACGATGACTGTGGAGCTCAAGCTGGGGGACCCTGGCGTAAGCACCACCCAGGTCGGTGGCACACCGGTTCAGAACGGCATCTATTTCACAGCGAAAGGCAAATACTATGTTCTCAACTAAGAGCATGCGCGCGCTGGCCTGCGTCTTCATGATCGCCACAGGCGCTGCGCACGCGGAGCCGAAAGCGGCAACACCGCGGGCACAGAAGGGCACGGCGCAACAGGCCAGTGCACGCGTCCCGTCAGCAGACCTCGACATGGGCGCGGAAGCGTCGACCTCTACTGGAGCTGCCTCGTCGACCGCCGCGCCCGCTCAGGCTGCGGCACAGGCGGCCTCTGCACCCACCCCCGTCGCGATGACGTCAGGCGCGACGGACACCCATCTGTCGATCGAACAGGTGGACCGCATCGCGCGTTCGTCGATTGCGCGCCAACTTGCTGGCAATCAGGGCGTCCAGTTGTCCGGTGGGATGCCCAATGGCGCAGCGCAGGTCCCCGCCGCCGCAAGCGCGCCCGCTATCGTCGTAGGCCACCCGGCTGCTTCGCGGCCCCGCGCGGAGCCTGTCCGATTCGTTGGCGCGTTCAGCGATGCGGGCGGCCAGTCGGTGCTCTATGAATATCGCAACGCTTCATATCCCGCGCACGTGGGCGCCCGACTGCTCAACGGCTGGACCGTCAAGAGCGTGAATGGATTTGTCGTGACTGTGGCCGACGGTACGGGGAAGGGAGCGCGCACCTGGACGGAGACCATCAGCGGCGGCACGCCTGCGCAGGACAACCAGCCGACGGCGGCGATGAACGTCGCTGCCCGGGGTGTGCCCGACCTCTCGGGTCCGCTGCCTCCAAACATGCCTCTTTCCGCAATCGGTCGATAACACGGGGTCACCAGTCATGAGTATGTTTTCCGGAATCGAAAAGAACGAACCGACCACAGGCGGCATCTTCGGACGGCTTCGCGCTTTGCGCGCCGGCTTCTCCGAAGATTCGCCATCCTCCATGCCGATTGCCGGGGCGGAAAGACCGGCTGCAGATGAACGTGAGCCGCGGTTCAGAAAAAAGGGCTCGAAGGTCAAGGCCGAACCGGTCGAGGCGAAGCCCGGCCAGCCGATGACGTTGGGTATGCGACTGCGGATGGCCGACATCAGCGACGTCGATGTGCACGGTGATGCTGATGAAGACACCGAGCTGCGGCATACGGCTGACGCTCAGCCGCAGACGCAGCCTGAGACTGATCCGCCGACCGAAAAGAATCCGACCGTGGAGAAGCAGGAGCTAAGCGAAAGCGCAACGATGTTTGCCGCGCGTCCGGCGGATGCTGTCGCTACCGGTGTCGAGGCCGCGCCTGCAGAATCCGTGTCTGCGGAAGTGAGTGGCCGCGCGTCAGCGAGCGACCGCCGAGCGGCAGCCACGTCAGGCGATTCGATCCGCGAAGTGAAGCCGGAGCATGAGCAGTTGGTGGAACTGGGCGAAGAGTACTTCGTTCCTGGACTGCCTCAACTGCCGTCGGCGGATGCGCTCGCATTCAAGCGCATCCTGAGCGAGCGGGGCACCGACGCAACGTTGCATATCACCGATGCGGCCCGCCGTGAGTTCGTCGCAGTGGAAGTACAGGCCGGCATGGCGATCGTTGTGACGACACAGTCGTTCCACGAGTCGGCGCTGTATCCAACTTACCTGAAAGATCTGGAACGCGCGGACATCAAGGTCCATGAGGAGATGATCGCCGCTGAGGCCGTCGTCGCCGCGATCTACGGCCGGGAACGTAACCGCTCGGCGGCAATTGTCCCGGAAACGTCGCGCGCGATCGGAACGTTCCGTGATGTCACCGAAGCGGCCCACGAATATGGTGCCGGCGACATCCATTACGAGTACCGCGACTATAACGATGATGTGGAAGTGCGTTTCCGCGTGAACGGTGACCTGTATACCTATCGCAGACTGTCCAAGTCGCTGGTGCGTCGCGCCCTGTCGGCTTCGTACCAGGATCTTGTTGCGCGCAACACGAACTCCGGGGAGACGTTCCAGCCGAGCGCCCCGCAGTCAGCCATGATCCCGCTCGTGGTCCATACGGACATCCTAAACATTCGTTGGCAGAGCACGCCGCTCGTCGGCGGCTTCGACGTCGCGCTGCGTCTGCTTGACGGCAACTTCCGCAATTACAAGCTGCTGATGCCGGACCAGATGGGCCTGACCCGGAGTCAGTTGAAGATTCTGGATTCACTGTGCAACGTGAGTGGCGGTGTGTCCATCTTCACTGGTGAGACGGGGTCGGCCAAATCAACGCTCCTGCGTGCGCTGTCGTTCATGCTCTCGTCGCGTGACCTGCGAAAGCAGTACGTGGTGAGCGAGCCGTCGGAATATCCGCATCCGTGGCTTTCTGAAATTTCGATTCCGCGTCGACCTGACGAGACGGACGAAGAAGCGAGCCGAAAGGGCGCGGAGGTGATCCGGACGTTGATGCGGATGGACCCGGACGACCTGACCGCGAACGAGATTCGTGACCGTGTGATGGCGGCTCTCGTGGCCGAGCTTGCGCTAACGGGGCATCCGGTCAGAACGACGCTGCATGCGGACAGCGCCATTGGAGCATTCATGCGCCTCGCCGGCGGGCGGCTCCAGCTGCCGATGGATGAGGTCTCGTCCGAGAAGTTCGTCAATGCCGTGGCGAACCAGAAGCTGATTCCGTTGCTCTGCCCGCACTGCAAGGTGCCGGCCCGGGACGTGTTGACGGCGCATCAGGTTGAGACGCTTGAGAAGAAGTTTGGCCTGGACACGTCGGCGATGGCATGCCGCGACGAATCGGGCTGCGAGCATTGCCGTTTGAAGGGGCTGTTCACGCGGGCGGGCAAGGTTGCGGCGGGTACGAAAGGGCAGACACTTGCGATGGAGATTTTCCGGCCGACGCTGGAGTTTCTCGACCATGTGGCGGTGCGCGACTGGCGTGGCGCGGAGCGGGTGTGGCGATCGACGCGCGTGACGGGGTTCGCCAGCGATGACATGACAGGCAAGACAATTTAGGTTCGTCAGTAAAAAGTGTGGGTTGTCGGCGGCTCGGGCAAATTGCCAAGTGCATGATATAGCGCGATTTCCGTCGTTCGAAACGTCCGGAAGCCGTACGCTTTTCTCATGGTGACTTTGGCCTTGTTGTTCAAACCCTCGACGATTCCGCTGGAGAACTGCTTGCGCGCATGAAAGTAGTTGAGAATCAGTTCTCGATGGGCGCGCACGGTGCGTGCGAACTTCTTCATTGGTTCGATGCGTGAGCGCATGACCCGGGTGCACCACTGATCGAGGAACTTGCCTGCCCAGACAGGCGAGATGTAATCCCAGATCTGCTGGAACTCCTCCTTGAGAAGATAGGCGCGGACACTGCGCAGGTTGTAGTGCAGCAGATCGCGCAGGCGCAGTCGCTGATTGTCAGTAAGGTTCTCTGGCCGCTTGAGCAAACACCAGCGGGACTTCTTGAGGACTGGCTCATAGCCGTCGCGGGTCATGCGGCGAGCTTCCTCGGCGCGAACCTCGTCGATCGCCTTGTTCATTTTGGCAACGATGTGGAAGCGGTCGAGGATGTTCAGCGCGTTGGGGCAATGTAGTGCGATCATCTCGATGTAGGGCCGCCACATGTCCGAGCAGACGAACTCGACCTGCTCGCACAACCGTTTGCCGATCATGACGAAGAACTTTGCGAAGCTTTCCTTCGTGCGCTCCTGGCCAACCCAAAGCAGGCGCACGCAGCTGGCCTCGATCTGATAGACCAGCGTGAGATAATTGTGCCCTCGGCCATACTGGATTTCATCGACGCCCAAAGCGCGGATGGTGCCGAGTTCGCGATGGGCCAGCCCCCAGTCGACCACCCACTCCACCGCCTGGGCAACCTTCTCCCAACTGGTGCGAAAGCTTTGCGCTGTCTCTTTCCAGGAGAGCTTGCGTGCCCACTGCGCGAGAAACAGCATGTAGGCCTTGGTCAGCGTGTGCTTGCCGATGGCCCACGGCACCGTCTCGACCTTCACGCCGCACTCACGGCAGTCGACGCGGCGCATGGCGTACAGCAAAATCACCGCGAAGCCCCAGATCGGAATAAATTCGAAACTACGCGATGCGAGCGTGTCATAGCCGCTGCCAGGCCGGTTGCAACACGAACAGATCGGCTTCGAACCCTTGCGTGGCCGCACGTCGATCTCGATGGTTTTGGACTGCTCGCACAGTCGGGCACTTTCATAGACGAAGCCGGGAAAATGATGGCAGGCATTGAGCAGGCGGGTCAGCAACATGGTTAGCAAGCGCGCGGGAATCAGTAAAGACGCTATTGTTACCTCAGATCCGCACGCACTGGAGCGCTACGTCCCGGACTTGCAGAACTGGCCTGCCTCATGGCGCTTCGAGGACGAGGACATCCCATTCGGACAGGCGCTCGTGAAGGTCTTCACACCTTTCCTGCAACACCTGCTGACCCACGGCTATGCCCGCAAAACGTTGCACCGCCACCGCGATCACCTTTGGATGCTTGGTGGCCATCTCATCGAAGTCCGTCACGTCGATCCGGACTTAGCCGCCATGGATGCCCGCACACTGCTTCTCAATGAGATCCACGAGTTCGGTGGCCCGCTTTCGAGGCACCTCTCCGAGCACGAGCAGAACGCCTTTGACGCTACCTGCAAGAAACTCTATCGCTTCCTCTGTCCCTCATGAATCGCATCAAACCACCCACAGATTCCGCCGACGAGCCAAAACTTTAAGCAGATCGTTGCGCAGCTCTGATACGTCCATTTCGTTACGGGCGCGTGTAAGGCCCACGTACAGCAGGCGCTTCTCCTCGTCGGTAAGCGTAGTGCGTCCGTCATCGTCCGTCTTGAAGCGGAAATCGCCGCAGACCTTGACACGGTTCCATTCAAGTCCTTTGGCGCGGTGGATAGTCGACACGACGTAGTCGGCCTCCGCTTCGGGGCTCGCGCGTGACAGCATGTCGCGCAGGAAGGCGGTTCCCTCACGGTCGATGATCTGAACGATTGGCAACAGATCGCGCCCGGCGTAGCTCGACGCATACTCCTGCACGTCGCGCCACGTCTCAAACAGCGCCAGCGACGCCGGGCTGTAGGTGCGTTGACCCCGCATCAGGCGGTCCGCGCCGTCAGCAAATGCGAGGATCTCTTCAATGTTCGCGCGCACCGCGACCTTATGCCCGCTTTGCAGGCCGTTTGCCAGGGTTCCGATGACGGTCACGTTCTTGCGGCAGAGGATGGCGTCGAAGCTACGGGCAGGGTCATACTCCTCGAAGAATGCAGACGTTATGTGGGGCTGACCGCGAAGCGGTACCCGCTCGCCCAGCAAGGTTAAAACCCGGGACGCAAGCGCGGCAAAGTGCGGTCCGAACCGGAACGACTCGGTGAGCGCGCACTCCCGGGCCTTGATCAGATCCATCGCGTTGACCGCGCCGCGCCACTCGTAGATCTGCTGATAGGGATCGCCCACGTAGATGACCTGCGCGTGCTGCTGGCGACGCAGGACCGACAGCATCAGACCGTCGCTGTCCTGCGCCTCATCGAACAGGATGAAATCGGCGCCGATCTGCGGCCGCGACCGCTCCCACGTCTTCAGATACGTGTCCGGGGTGATGGCGGTCTTTCCCTGCGGGTCAATGCTCTCGTTCCAGTGTCGTACCACAAAGGGCAAAAGCATCGCGCGCAACTCGTCGGCCGACTGTTCGGTGACCATCTCGTCGACTGGAATGTGCCACGCTTCTGGCTCGTCCTGAGCAGACCGGCAAAAGCGCGCAGCGCCATCTGCAACGAGGCGGCCGATCTGGAAGGCGGATAGCTCGACGTTTTTGCCAATAATCGTCGGAACGCGGACGGGGCCGAGCCCGTACCTGGCAGCGAGAAGGTGAGGCGGCTCCTTTGGAAGATTCAGCCGCGCGGTCAACGCCTTGTCGGTGGCCCGGAAGGCGACCGAGTGGACCGTCTGACACATGACGTTGCGCGGAAACTTCCGCCTGGCTTCCGCCGCAATGTCCTTATTGAAGGCGAGGTACTGGCCACGCTTCGTGCTGAACCGTTCGGCGATCATCCCGAGCGTCGAGGTCTTGCCGGCGCCGGCGTACGCTTTGACTTTTACCGTAGCGCCGGAGGCGACCGTCTCGAGCGTGTCGAGCTGTTCGTTCGTCGGCTTGATTGTTTTCATGCGCTCTCGAATGATGTGGGCAGCGAAGGGCTGTGATGCGGGTTACGGGACACACGAACTCCAGGACATTCTGACCGGTCGCGCGAGTGCACGCCCCGTCGAAAGACGGCGTAATAGCACCGCCTTTCGGGCTTGTGAACCGGCCGACCGCGTCACACGCCTAGCACAGCGCGTTAGCTATATCGCGCGGCACGGCAACTGGCTCGGCGTGACTGGTGTGTACTCGCGTATGCCCAGCGACGACGGATTCAGACCTGATGGCAACACGTTCCCGGAACAGACCGCGACCCGTTGTAACATGCGTCGCCTCGTATGGATTGCCACGCTTGATGTAGTCCCCAACGTCGAAATCGATTGGAAACAGCGACGACTCTTCGCCGCTCTCGACGACGAGCCGGATGGCGTTCAATGGAACACCGCGCAGGTGAGTATCCAGAATGCGATTCAGGATCTGGTCCCGGACGATGGATGACTCCATCGGCCCCTGGTACTCGGCCTTCGTCTCAAGCAGATGGACAATCGCCAGACGCTCAGTTGTTGCGGTAAGCGCAATGCGGAACTGAAGGGCGCATGGCCGGCCCATTTCATCGGGATAGGCCATGTCCGTGAATGATGTCTTGTATGGCATGTAGCACTCCGAACAGAGGTTGTGCCGGCACGGAAGAACCGGCAAGACCAGCCTACGGAGTGGGAAGCGAAGTCAAGTCGTCTGGGCGCTGATGGTGTCGCGGATGCGGATAACGGTGCGATGACTGACGAGACCCAGCATTGCGCTCGTCTGTTCGTTGGTGCGGCCAGCCAGCAGCTGACGACGCGCGAAGGTATTGCGCAACACGCGCGGGCTCATGTCCGGCGCAGCAAAGCCGATCGTGTCCAATGCGTCGCGGACGATGGCGCCGAGGAGCACATCGTTGATCGGCTTGTCATCTGTGCGCGGCGCGGGGAAAACAAGTGCGCCGTCGGGCGACGGATGAAGCCGTTGCCATGCCGCAAGCGCGGGCGTCGAGAAAGCGGGAAGGGCAACAGTCCTCTCGAGGCGTGCGCCTCGCTTCGGGACGGACACCTGCGGCCTTATCCCTTCGATGACAACGTCGCGCCATCGCGCGCCGCGAAGTTCGGCCGCAGTGAGGCCCGCGCCCAGCAGCAGCGCTACGACCGCGCGGTTGCGGCAAAGGCGGGCATCGTCGCCGGCGTCGGGTTGGACATAGCGCTGGAGGGCGGTGTCCGCGTCGGCATCGAGAAAGAGCGGTTCAGGCTCGTCCTCGGGCCAGGCGGCCGAGAGCGCGAAGGTCGCCGCCGGATTGCTGTGACGCAGGCCGACGTCGACCAGATGTCGGCACAGCCGGTCGATCAGCTTGACGTAACGCAGGCGCGTGGTCGTCCCGGGCGCACAGCGGTTTTCGACATCGTCAAAGAATGAATCAAGGTGCTCGGGCCCAAACGTCGCGAGTGTCACCCCTCGGGTGAGCAGATGGCGCAGGAACCGGTCGAACATCGCCTTGTGCTGCACGATCGAGCGTTGGGAAAAACGGCGGCGGTCCGCGCCGGCCGCCTCCGTCGTCTGCCAATGCAGATAGGCGGCGTGCGGCTCCGCTACCCAGAGATGCGATTCGTTCATGGCATTCAGCACCTTATATACTGAACTGGCCTCAACCCTGCACCTGGCGAATCTCCGATCCGCCATCCTGCCTCCAGGAAGAGGGGGCTGTCGTACCACCCTCATAGGCGACGGAGATAGCACGCAGGCATGCCAGCGGACCGCCCTGGACGATCGTGGCGGCGCACGCGAGCATCAGGTTAAGGGGAAGCTCAAAGTCCTCAACCAGATAGCCGCGGTCGCAGACATCGCCGAGCTGTGTCGCGCTGCATGGCACGCGCTCGCGCAACGCGGTGACATCCTCCCTGTAAGCCCAGATGGGCTTGCCGAGCGCAGCCGCATATCCAATCTCAAACGCGGTGCCGCTGTCGGGCTCGCCCGCGCCGCGAAAATCTGCCACGTTGGCCATGACGATATCCGCGCGTCCGATCGCGGCGAGGTTGGCACGATAGATCCACGCAGCTTTTTCCTGCGGTGACAGGTCCGCCGGCCCCAGTGCATCGAGCGGGTAGAGGCCCTCGAATCCGGCATCCGCGCACATGCGCTGAAGCGAGCGACCGTAGTCGAGCGCATCGACGCGGAAAACGTCGAACCCAGCGAGATAGATCCGGGCCTTGGCAACGTCGTGCCGCGCCCCACTCATTTTGTGATGCGGAAGCGTTCGAGGTCCTGATCCTTGAGCCAGCGCGGCGCGCGGCCGCGCCCGCTCCACGTCTCGCCGGTCTCGGGATTGCGATACTTCGGCGCCACCGGCACGCCGGCATCTCTGCGGCGTTTCCCAAAGACGTCTTCTGGCGAAAAACCGAATTCCGCGACGGCTTCGCGTACCCGTTCGAGCTCGGCTGCGGCCTCTTTCTTGCGGGCTTCGGCGATCAGCTTTTCGAGTTGCTCCTTCTGCGCAAGCAGATTTTTATAGCGTTCCATGTGGTTGAATTCTCGTTGGGTATGATGGACGATTCTACCAGGCGCGAGTTGCTGTCAAGTCTGCTGCTGGTCACGCTAACGAGCGCGCGTTCGACATTCACTGCAACAGGTACTGATGAAAAGAATTGCTGTCCGCCGCTCGGGCGTTCACGGTCGCGGCGTCTTTGCGCTACGCCCGATCAGCGCGGGCGAACTCATCCTTGTGTACGCCGGCACGGTCATGAGCTGGAAGCGGGCGATCAACCGGCATCGCCGTTTCGGCAAGGAAGGCCACACGTTCCTTTTTGGGCTGACCGACGGGCGGGTCATCGACGGCTCGCTTGGCGGCAACAGCGCGCGCTGGCTCAACCACGCATGTGTCGCGAATTGCGAAGCTGTTGAGTCCGATGGAAGGGTGCACATTCATGCGGTCTCGGATATCAAGCCGGGCCAGGAGCTTTTCATCTCATATGGGCTGTTGGTAGAGGGCCGCCTGTCGGCAGCCGTGCGGGCGCAATACGAGTGCCGATGTGGTCACCGTCGATGTCGCGGGACGATGCTCGCCGCAACCACCTACCGTGGGTAGCCGATGCGGTCTGGTGGCGCCGCGGTTCGTTCAGCACGCAGACGTTCACGAAGCAGGACCTTCTCGACGACCGGCAGATCCGCGGCGAGCTCGTTGCATTTCTTATGGGCGAGCGCCAGATTGGCGAGCCGCGACGTGCCACCGTCTTTCTCTGATAGCAGGTGTTCAAGCGTGGCGTCTTCATTTTTCAGCGCGGCACCACAGTAAAAGCAGTTACTCCCGTCCCGGGCCCGTAAGCTCCTCAGACGCGATGACCGCTTCTTCTGACTGGGATTAGTGGCGTCTCGCGCTCTGCATGAAGACGACGGCGCTCCGTTTCCGAGTGGCCGCGTGAGCCTGATCGTCATCGGTGTCATGTGGACCAGTTCAGCCGCACCTTTCCCGAGTAGAGCCATTGCGCGTTCAAGCGAGCAGTTCGACGCAGCCAGGCCGGTTTGATCCAATACCGAAACCGTAGACATTCCTGCTTCCGTTTGCATACCAGGAGCGACGCCGGGCCATCGACAGTCACCTCACGACCCGGCAGTGTGGAGCCGCGATTTTCATTGATCAGCCGCGACTTCCCAGCGCACGTTCGATCTTCTGGTCCGTCTTGTACTGGCTCAAGGCGAAAACGGACCAGATCGCCGCGGGAATCCAGCCGATTATTGTCAACTGAAGCAGCAGGCAGATGATCCCGGCGAACGGGCGACCGATGGTGAAGAACTGGAGCCACGGCAGAATGATGGCGAGCAGTAGACGCATTTTTGTATCCTTTTGCTAGAGTGAATTTATATCGACGGGAGCCACTCGAGATAATCGTAGTATTTAACGGCAGGACCGCACCGGATCTTTAATGAAACTTAACCGCGGCGGCAGGCGCGCTGCTGCACCAACGCTGCCGAGCCCGATCCGCGGCTGCGAGTTGGCATGGTGCGGTATAGAAACTGCTGGATGAGGGCGGGGCACTGCAACGGGGCCTTGTATGCGCTTATCCAAGCATTCACTTGTGGACTACCCGCGCGCGGGCTCGAGAGGACTGCCATGACCCGAGATCAGTTTGTTCAACAGCTTGCGATGATGCTCCGGGATTTGCCGCGTGGCACCGCCGCTAACCTGAACGAGTGCATGGTTGCTTACTGGAGCGGAAGCGAGGTTGTGTTTGCGTTCCTATGTGAGCGTGGAACGGACGCGATCGAGGAAGAGTTCGACATAGACGACTATGTCTGGGAGGACTGGCAGCCGACGTTTGAAAAGTGGATATCGTCTCCTTCCTTTAGCAATCGCCCGGAGGTGCTCGCATGGCTGAGCGACGCGCCTCCGCACGAGGCCGGCGAGTGACATGGGGCGCTGGAGCCGGGCTAATCCTGCACGTGTCGCCGCGCGAGCGGATCAAAGCGAAGGTGGACCGCCGGCGTTGATACAGCCGCAACTGGCGACACTGGTGGACCGTCCGCCGAAGGGCGGCGACTGGTCCTACGAAATCAAGTTCGACGGTTATCGCGTGATGACCCGTATTGAGGGAGGCGTCGCGACGATCTTCACCCGCAATGGCCATGACTGGACTGAGCGAATGCCGCGTCTCGCGGATGCCTGCAATGCGCTGCAGGTCGATGACGCGTGGCTCGACGGCGAGGCTGTCGTGCTCGATTCAAGCGGTCAGCCAGACTTCAATGCGTTGCAGAACGCCTTCGACCGGCGCAGCACCGCAGAGATCGTCATGTTCGTGTTCGACCTGCTTTGGCTCAACGGAACCGACCTTCGCGAGCAGCCGCTGCGAACGCGCAGAGCGCTGTTGAGGGAGCTGATGGCGCAACACACGTCCGACGCTATCCGATTCTCCGAAGACTTTCCGCAGGACCCGGTCTCGCTCGTCGCATCGGCTTGCAAGATGAAGCTTGAGGGCATCATTGGCAAGCGCGGAGACGCGCCGTACCGTTCCGGGCGGTCAGCAACCTGGGTGAAAATCAAGTGCTACCTTCGCCAGGAATTTGTCGTCGGCGGCTTCACGCGCGCAAGGGGCGCGCGCTCGGGTGTGCATTCGCTGCTGCTCGGCGTGCACGAGAAGGATGGCTCGCTGCGCTACGCCGGTGGCGTAAGGCCGTATTTCTCATCCCGCGCGGCCACCGCGTTCGTCGCCCGAGCCAACGCAGTGCGCAGCGACAGCGCGCCATTTTACAACCCTCCCAAGCCTGAAAAAGAACGCGATTATCTTTGGCTTAAACCGTCGATCGTCGTTGAATGTTCGTTCCTTGAATGGACCCCGGGCGGCGAAGTCCGGCACTCCGTGTTTCATGCGGTCCGCGATGATAAGCCAGCGGCCACAGTGACCGAAGAGGCCATGGTGCCGATTGAAGGCGGTGAGCCAGTGGAAGTCGACGCCGGCTCGACTCGCGAGGTGCCGGGGCCGAAGGGAAGTCTCAAGATCGCTGGGCTTCGTATCACGAATGCGCAACGAGTGATGGACGAAGTCACCGGCCATACGAAGAGGGAGCTGGTCGAGTACTACGCGGCCATCGCGGAGTGGGCGCTGCCGCATCTACACAACCGCCCCCTTGCACTTGTGCGGGCGCCAGACGGCATACAGGGCGAGCTTTTTTTCCAGAAACACAGCGAGCGAGCGAGCATTCCCGGCATCGAAGAGCTGCCGGCTGAACTGCATCCGCGTCATCCGCCGCTACTCGTCGCTAATACGCCCGAAGCGCTGGTGGGCCTCGCGCAGATGTCGGTCGTTGAGCTCCACACATGGAACGCCGTGGCGCCGGATCTCGAGCGCCCCGATCGCATCATCTTCGACCTTGATCCGGACCCGGCGCTGCCTTGGACCGCGATGCTGGAAGCCGCCGAGCTTCTGAAGGTTGTGCTTGACGAGATCGGCCTGCGCTCCTTTCCGAAGACGAGCGGCGGTAAAGGCTTTCACATCGTTGTGCCACTGACGCGCCGGCAGGGGTGGAACGAGACCAAGGCCTTCGCACACGCGGTTGCGAGGCACATGGCCAAGGTCGTGCCGCAACGATTCTCGGCAGTGCTCGGGCCGAAAAACCGCGTGGGCAAAATCTTTATCGACTACCTGCGCAACAGTCGCGGGGCGAGCACGGTTGCCGCCTTCTCAGTGCGGGCCCGCTCAGGGATGGGCGTGTCGATGCCGTTCTCGTGGGACGAACTGAAGCAGGTGACGCGCGGCGATGAATGGACGATGCGTAAGGCCGTTGAGCGTCAACGGTCGCTGAGAGCTGACCCGTGGCACGGCTACTGGCAGACCCGGCAGGGCGTCACCGCGACAATGCGGCGGGCGGTGGGTATGGATTAACTGCGCGGGGCCGCGACGGACCTGGCGAGGTCCTCCGACGCCGAGCATCGGGCAACACAGACGGCCGACGGGCTCACAGCGACCCACAAGGGACCGTGGTGCATCTCAGAAGCGGCCATTCGTGAGGAGGGGGCCTTCCGTTGACCGAGTCCTCGGGCTATTGATTCTCGTCGCGTCCCTCATAAGCTCCCAATCTCTCGTAGACGATAGCGAAGCGGTCGCCGAGCTCCTGTTGAATATGGTCACGCATCGCCGCCGCCGACGCTTCAAAGCGCTCGTACTCATGCGCGTCCCATGGTCCCGGGTCCGGGGGGTATTCCCAGTTCAGCGATAGGTCATGCCACGCAGTCATTTCCGCAAGCTTTCTGCGCGTCTGTTCAGCTAGGGGCAGCGAGTCCTCAATCGGACCAACTCCGTATGTGCGGCGAGTTGTATCGTCTCCCGCCCAAATACAACCACCGCCCCACTCGAACATGAGCCTGAGGGCATATTGATCAATCATCGGAAGCCTCCGCCTTTGTAGTGAGCTCAAGCGCGGATAGCACGAGCGAGGTCTGTCGAGATCTCACCAAGAATGCGAAGGGCAATGAATGGCTCCTCCGCAACGCGTTCCGGATCGACAACAAGCAGATGGGCATAGCCGTCGGCCGCTTTGCCTCGAGTTCCGTTGATCAAAAGCTCAAGCTCAGGGCGGCTTACGTTACCGGCAAGTACTGAACGCAGAGCAGCGTGGAATTCGTTATTGAAAGTGGAAATATGTTGAAGCCGGTTTGCTTCCCAATTCAAAGCGAGCCATTCGAGGTTTTCCCGCAATCGGTCCGTCAACTGGAGTGACATTCTGCATTCCCCGCGAAGTAAGCCCGCCTAGCGGCGACTCAGCGGCGGGTGCGTCCTTCGGATTGTGAACAATGTAGCCGGCAGTGTCGAGTGACCGGAACTGGCCGCACAGAGCCCCATGCCAACGGCGGACGATCGCCTCAGGTACGGGCCTTCATGCGAGAGGCATGCTTCGACCCCTGAACAGCCTTCCGCTTCGCCAGAAAGCGGTCGTTGCGGGGCGCACATCGCCGACCTACTCACGCATTATTCCGGTCAGATCCTCGATTGAAAAGTTAGTCGAAATCGATCCTAAAAGCGCACTCGTCTTCGTACTGCAGCTTTAAATCGATCAGGACTGAATTCGAGAGTGCAGTCGTCAACGCAACTTTCAACTCCGGGGTGACGCCGTCCAGGTGAAAGGAAAACCACCACCCCGGTGACGCATCGACCCAAGACACAAATAGGTCTTCGCTGCTGGTGCTCCAAAACTGAACGTTCTTCACCGTCGCGGTAGACGCTTCATTCATGATCCTGTCGCGGGGTATCGCGATCTGCTCGCCATCATCGCTCCAGTGCGTTACTCGCCCACTTTCTGGATTGGCAAGCACAAATCCAAGAGGCTGGAGCAACGCCTCGACAAAGCGAAAAACGTCCGAAAATGGACCCTTCAGTAGTACGGTCAATATAGGCTTCGCCATGGCGCTTGCGAACTTCAGTATTGGTTGATCGTAGCTGTAGTTTTAACGGCGAGGTCGAGTGGCATTCTTCCGTCGTGGCCGATTGTTGACGATTCTTGTGAAGATGTCGAACGACCGTTCATGGCCGGTTACCGTCCGATGCGATGGGCTTGGCCGCGGCGCGGTGTCGGCGGTGCCTACCCATTGGAGCGCCTCCATGCGCTGAGATGGCGAATAACGGCCTGCGAGTCGCCGTTCTGCTCGTGAAGTCGCGTCAGGTAGCGCAAGGCTTCTTCGTTGGCCGGGTTGATTTCGAGGCAGCGCGCATAGGCCGCCACAGCCTCCTCAACCCGCCCCAGTTCCTCCAGCAGAACAGCGTGGTTCAGCGCGGCCTGGTCGTTCTTTCCGTTGATTTCGACGCAACGCAAATAGCTGCCGGCGGCGTCTTCGAGTCGCCCGGCTTCTTCCAGCAGCACCGCGCGGTTGGCGTGCAGCAGTTCCGCATCTGCGAAATGTTGCAGCGCTTCGTCGAACACTTCCAGGGCGTGCGCGCAGCGGTTGCGATCGCCCGCCAGCAGGGCGCCGAGATTGTTGTAGGCGTGGAAGTCAGGCTCCGGCGAAAGCTCGATCGCTTTGCGGTACGCGGCCTCTGCGCCGACGGCGTCGGTCGCCTGCAACTGCTCGGCAAGCGAATACCAGTCTTCCGCCTGTTTTCGCCGCGCACTCAGGGTGGCCGGCGCATTGTCGAGAAACGTCACGTCGCCTTTCACGTCCGCGATCTCGAAGTCCAGCAGCAGCTGACCCGACACGGCGTCCCACTGCGCGTGCCCCGTCGTCACCGCCACCGCGTCGCCAACTGCCGTAATGCGCACGCCGGACAGGGGCGCGGCATCGGGCAACTGATCCTTGATACGTGAGAGCGCCTTCAGGACTTTGCGAGGCGGTATCCGCGATCCGCGCAGTTTCAACGCAGTGCGGAGCAGGACGACATCCCGAAAGGTAAAGCGCAGATCGTTGCGCGCGCCGCGTGAGGGCCGCAAGAAGCCGGCGTCAATGAGGATGCGCAGGGCGCGCCGCGAGACCCCGAGAAGCGATTGCACTTCCCGCAGCGAAAAGGTGTGCACGGTCGAACGGCCCCTCACCGCCGTGCCCGGGTCTTGGCGGCCGCGACAGGTTCCTCGGCCTTCTCGGCCCGCTTGACTGTCTTACGTTGTTTCGCGGGCAGTTCAGAAACCGGGGCTGCGGGCTTTGTGCGGCCAGGCGACGGGCTGCGCTTCGCATTTCTTGCGAGACTGGCGCGCAACGCTTCCATCAGATCGATCACCTGCCCGCTGTCGGCGGCCGCCTCTTCCTGCGGCGTCACAATTTGCTTGCCCTCGATCTTGACGTCTATCGCTGCGAGCACGCGCTGCTTCTCCTTGTTCTCGTACTGTTCGGGATCATAGCGCTCGGCTTCGCCCTGCTCGATGATCTTGAGGGCAAGTTGCAATTCATTTTCAGTGACGGGCGCGTCCTCGATGTCCAGGTCTTTGAGCGAGCGAACAGCATCGCCCCAAAGCAGTTGCTGGAGGATAAGGCCGTCGTCGGTCGCCCGCACCTGGACCATATGGGTCTTGGCCTTCCAGTTCCAGGAGGCAAGTGCACATCGTCCGCTCGCCAGAAGGGCCTTCTTGAGCAGACAGTACGGCTTGCCGCCCCGTTTGTCGGGCGCGACGAAGTAAGCCTTGTCGTAATAAACGGGGTCGATGGACCGGTCGGGCAGGAAGGCCAGAATCTCAACGATGTGACTGGGGCTTTCCTCGAGCGCTTTGAGTTCGTCCTTGGTGAACACGACGAACTTGTCCTTTTCGAATTCGTAGCCTTTCTGCATCTCGTTGCGCTCGATCACCTTTCCTGTGGCCTTGGAGACGTATTGCTGCTGGACGCGCGAGCCATCAGGCGCGAGCAGGTTGAAGCTGATGCTCTCAGACGCTGACGTCGCCGAATACAGGCGCACAGGGATGGACACCAGTCCAAACGAAAGTGAGAGCGACGCAATCGAACGGGCAGCCATGAGCGTCTCCTGAACAACAGAAGAAAGCGGGGCGCTTGAGCGCCCTGGGCCGACGCGAATAGATTAGCACTCGTTTGTACGCCGGCGGTGGCCACTCTTTCAGCAGATGGCGTTCCTGCGGAAGACGGGCGCGCCGCTTGCTCGACAGGACGGACCGTCCAACAACATGGAGAGGCAGAAATGGCAGACCAGCATAAGCCAGGCGAAATCGTCAAGACGTCCGGGATCTACAGAGTGGTGAACGAGGGCGGCGACGGGCCGGAATTCGAAGTGACGTGCGTCGAAGGTGAGCATTTCCCGCCGACGCGCTCGGGCAAGGGCGCGCACTATCAACTGATCCACGGCGCGACGCATTCGCACAAGCACACCGAACTCGGCAGCGGCGACAAATAGCGAGGCTATGGAACGTCCTGGAGGCCTGCCTGGGCGCGAAGTCCTGACGGTCCCCTTGGGCGCAAGCGGGAACGCGATTGGCGTCGCACTTTGCGAATGCCGATTGCGGTCGTACCATGCGATTTCGTCCGATGAAAAGGAGCGCGCATGGTCACGCGTTACTACATACGTAAAGGCGATAGGACCACCGCAGGCGGCACGATAACCGAAGGCTCGGCCGTCATGCACTGTGATGGCTTGCCTCTCGCGTTTGAAGGCGACGCGGTGAGCTGCCCCGCATGCCACAGCACTGGCAAGATTCTGTGTGACGGTCCCCGCTGGCCAAAGGCTGGTCCCGATGGCAGGCAAACCGCACTGAGCGATGATCTTTGTCTGTGCCGATGCAATCCATTGCCGCGGCTCATCGCTTCGCAAAGCACAATGTCAATGTCACTGGACGGCTCGCCGGCAGACCCTGTCGTGCAGCGGGCCACGGCCCATGTGTATGCGCCTAACCGGGAAGCTGCGACCGCGGCGCCGAGCGCAATCTCCAGGTCAGCGGGGACCGGGCTGGAGCAGTCGCCGCCGCTAGCTTTCGCCAGCAACGCGGCAAGTAGCGGGGATGCGGTGGAACTGGCCGCGCGAGGCGTGAGCGAGGACGATGAGGCCGAGTGTCATACGCAGTACGAACTCGACATGGAAACGTGCAATGCGGCGAGGGCCATGTATAAGAATCCCGCGTATTTTCTGGCCTGCTCGCAGCGGGCGTTCGAGCGTTATCAACAGTGCAGGGGTTACTGATGGAAGCGAAGCGCAAGACATGCGTCATCACGCTATTCGATGAGGAAGCAAAGACGATTTCGTACCACCACGTGCCGCAGGACCTGGTCGCCGCAGCCATCGAGAAAAGCACCAGCGTCGATGTGCCGCTCGAAGACTTTGATAACCGGCTCGACGATGATTTTGCGCGTCGACTGGGTGGCATGATCCTGTTCATTCTTGCCGGCCGCTCGCCATTCCTCAAGAGCCATCTTGCGCTCACCACTGAAAACGGTCGTGACGCATCCGGGCCGTCTTCCGGACCCGGTACGACGCCGCCGGAAACTGGAAAACGTTCATGGTGGGGGAAAAAGCCATAACGGGCTGCAAATGGCGACGCACCTCTTGGAAAGTCAGGCAAGCGTAAGTGGCGGGCGTTCGCGCTGCCGCGTCTATGCATAGCCGGTGGCAGAATGATCGCCCCGATTCTCAATGGAGACTGGCATGTCGATCTTGGTGGGCACCGCTTCCTGGACAGACAAGACGCTGATCGAGTCGGGCGCCTTCTACCCTCCCGGCTGCAACAGCGCGGAAGCCCGCCTTCGGTATTACGCAAGCGTGTTCCCCCTGGTCGAAGTCGATTCCTCGTACTACGCGATGCCGAGCGCGAGCAACAACGCCCTTTGGGTTGAGCGCACGCCCCCAGGGTTCGTCTTCGATGTGAAGGCCTTCCGGCTGTTCACCGGCCACCAGACCGAGCCGCGATTCTTCCCGAAGGATTTGCAGGCCAACTTGCCAGACACGGGCAAGAAAAACCTCTACTACAAGGACATACCGTCGGCGGTGCTGGATGAACTGTGGGCCCGCTTTTTTGAGGCGCTGCAGCCGCTACATGCTGCCGGCAAGCTAGGCTCAGTACTTTTCCAGTTTCCTCACTGGATCACCGCGGCTCCGAAAGCGAGGGAGCATGTTGAACACTGTGCCGAGCGCATGCACCCGTTTCTGACGGCGTTTGAGTTCCGCAACGAAAGCTGGCTGGGCGAGAAGCACCGGGAATCGACGCTGGCAATGGAGCGGGAGCGAGGGATCGTGCATGTCATCGTTGATGCGCCCGAGGGAGTGACGAAGCGCGCGCATACGGTATGGGAGGCGACCTCGCCCGAGCTGGCGATCGTGCGTCTGCATGGCCGCAATGCGTCGACGTGGAGCGGCGCCGAATCCGCGGCCGAGCGGTTCAACTATGAATACAGTGATTCTGAATTGCGTGAGCTTGCGCCTCCGATCGCACAGATCGCGCTGCGGGCAGCGCGTACGCATGTCCTGTTCAACAACTGCTATCGCGACGTCGCGCAGCGCAATGCGGCAACGATGACACGGCTGCTCGACGACATTGGAATGTGAGCCGACGGGCGCGCTACCTCTTACCGTGACCCGACACCGGGCAAACCTGGCCAAGTCGTCAGCGATCCGGGAGCGGACGTAAGCCTTTTTCCCGTGGACGCTTCACCGGTCGGTCTGGCGGACCCGAACCTGAAGGACTGGTTTGCGCATCCCCGCCTGTCCCGCCGGCCGACGTTGCCTGCTGGCTGATCGCCGGCCCCGCCGGTAAAATCGACAGCCCGGAGCCCGATGCGGCACTGGGCCGTCACCCGCGGCCAGAAAAGACGCCGCTTCCGGCCTCTGATCGACGGTTTGGGCGTGGCGGTTGCAGCTATCCTCGATGCGATCTCTCGGTTCTGCCACGGCCTTCGGAAAGATGGGCAGAATCATTCAGCCGGTCCCCGCGACCGGCTTTTTTTCGCCTGGCGGTTTTTCCGAGGATTCGAATAAACAAGCCGTGATACGCTTGAAAAAGAACCTCATCAAATCTCTCTCTGAATACGTCATTAACCGATCCCATTCAGAGGGGCGCATGGCTCAAGCTGCAACACTTCGACCGGCTCAAATCCGGCATCTACTCGCCGTCACAGCGGCAACATCGCGTCATCCTGAGCGCGATTGTCTCGTTCTCCTGCTAGGCATTACGTGCGGAATGCGCGTCAGCGAAATAGCTCAAATTGAGGTTCAAGACGTGCTGTTTCCTTCGGGCGCGATCCGTTCAGAGGTCAGTCTTCGGGCCGCAATTACGAAGGGCTGTCGGCAGCGATGCGTCTATCTCACGCATCCGAAAACGGTTTCGGCTCTGGAGTGCTATCTGAGCCATCGCGTTTCGCGTGGCATGGGAACCGAGCTAACCGTAGAGCGCTATCGCGGACTCGCGCCGTCAAGTTGCCTAGTCCTCGCTGGCAAGGGCCGCAAGTTTGCGATGAACACCAAGCGGCGCATTAACGAAGCGGGGGAGCAGGTTGATTACTCCGCGTGTGACAGCCTCCAATCCCACGTCACGAAACTTTACAGGGATGCGGGGATACGCGGCGGATCGTCCCATTCGGGCCGACGCTCGTTCGCCAGTAACCTCGTTGAGCAAGGGCACGATATTGAGACGGTGCAGCAGCTTCTAGGCCATGCCGAAATGGAGCATGTTCGGCCCTATCTGGCCGTCTCCGATAAGAAGTTACGGCAGATGTTTTGCGAAGTGTTATGAGAGCCATTTGATGCTTGCGGACATTGAGTTTCGGCGTGGGATGCCGATAAACCGGGTAGCTGGCTCGCCACTAGGCGTTCCGGCGTGGCTGCTGTGCCCCGGACTCATTGGAGCGCGGCTTGGCGACTGGAAGCAAAACGATTGCTTGCAATAGTCCCAATATGGGACTATCATGTCTCTCATGAAAGTTATTGCGAAAAGAGTCCTCCTGGCATTCTGCGACAGGCACCCAATGGCTCGGCAATCGCTGCTGGCATGGCATGAGGAAGCGGTAAAGGCCGTCTGGATGACTCCGCAGGACATCAAGGCCAGATACGCCTCCGCGAGCTTTGTCGGGCGAAACCGGGTGGTATTCAACATCAAGGGGAACGATTACCGGCTGATCGTCGCAGTGGCTTACCGCATCGGTGTCGTCTATATCAAGTTCATCGGAACACATGGCGAGTACGACCGGATCGATGCTGAAACCGTTGAACTGGAGTAGCCAACATGGAAATTCGTCCAATCCACAACGAACGCGACTACAAGGAAGCGTTGCAAACCGTATCCCGTCTTGTTGACCTTGACCCGGAACCTGGCACTCCGGACGGGGATCGTCTGGAAATCCTCGCTACGCTAGTGGCGCGTTACGAGGCAGAGCATTTTCCGCTCGATCTTCCCGATCCTGTCGAAGCCATCAAATTCCGCATGGAACAGGCAGGACTATCGGCCAGCGACATGCAACCGTATATCGGCAACTTGAATCGGGTGTACGAAGTCCTCAATCGAAAGCGCGGTCTTAGTCTCTCAATGATTCGCCGTTTGAACCGCGAATTGAAAATACCCGCTGAAGTGCTAATCGGATAACCAACGGAAAATTCGCCGGGACGCCCGGCACTGGAAAACAGGACCCTGTGATGTTCACACTTATTGCGAAAGTCGCCGTCAATGGCGAGCTGCTGGAAGTCATGGAAACGGAAGTGTCAGAAGCCGAAGGCAAGAGCATGATCGCTGCTGCTCTCGCGGATGAGCGCGCCTTGCCGAACAACGGCCAAGATATGGTCGATGGCGAGGTCTGGATCGACATGCACAACGACGATGGCGATATCGTCTCGGACGAGCCCGCGTGCTTCCACAAAGCCGATGCAGGCGACGCATTGCGTCTCCACTTCGGCGCACCTGCCGGCGTCGTGCAGGACTGTCTATCGAAGCGCAACGTCATGGCGCACTATAAGGATCATCGAGCGGCAGTGCGCTTCGCAGTCGGTGGCGCAGACTGATCGGAAAATTATGACAACGACTCTCCAGCGCGCGAAGCGTGCATCACAGGCCAGCAATCGTCGCTCTACTGCGCGGGCGCGACTGCGTGTAGCTCTTTCAATGCATACAGAGACGTTGCCAGGCGATGAAGCGTTGAAGTCGTTTGCTGCACAGGCGCGCAGCTATCGTCCGCATGTCGTGGCCGCGACGCAGGACGTGAGCGTGCTGCAAGCTCACTACTCGAAGTAAGCATCGGAAAAGACGTAGGAAAATTAATAACTGGGCGCGTAAGCGTCCCGAACGGCTCGGTAGCCGAAAACAGAGATTCAAAATGAGCGAACGAGAAAGCGAGATTTCGGAATTGGCAAAGAGCATCTTGGGAAACATCGTCCAGGGAGCGCTGGCAGGCGGCAAGATCGTTGATGCGCAAGTCAGCGCTGAATTGGCCGTGCTCTGCGCGACCGCTCTTGTCGATAAGCTGGCCGACTCGCGGAACTAAGTGACGGCGGAAAATAACGTGAAAACAATCTCTGTGATTCTTCTGCTGGGTAACGGCGTGACTTTGGCGTTTTCCATTGCTCACCTTGGCGGGGTAGTGACTTTGGCATTCGGGATCGCTGTGCTGCTTGCTTCGTTGCTGGCGCTCGGCATTAGTCTCGTGAAGTATTGGGCGGGGGAACACTACTCGGCCGCCGTTGAGTGCAGAAAGGTTCTTGAGCCGGATGGTCAAGAACGCGATCACTATTCGTTCACGGGTTCGCGGTCGAACACGTTTATTGGTCGCACCGTGGGGCGGGTCTACATCGCGTGCGCGGGAGCGCGTTATGACCGCATGGTGCGCAAGCATCGACCGGCCACAACCGCATAGGAAAATTCGCCGGCGCGACCGGCACTGGAAAACAGGAACAGCAGCAATGACAGTAGCTGAACTGCGCAACGCACTGGCGAGACTCGATGGGAACATGAAGGTCTGTGTGGCCTACCCTGACACAGCCATCGGTTTGAATGAATTCGAGCACGAGACGTTTGATGTACGCGCGAAAGGGGTGACGACGTCGCTCGCGGGACAAGACGAACCGGTGTTTCGGATTGAGGCGTGGGGAATCAGCGCCTGAACAGCAAGGAAAATCAGGAAAAGCAGAATGGCAACTCAGGACACACCTACCAACGACCGTGCAACAGTCGATCAGATGACGCAAGCGCGGACGCTTTGCGGATACAACCCCTTCTTGTTGGCCGAGCTGGAAGAGTTTTTGAATCGACAGCCCTCACGTGCGCAGATGTACGAGTTCATTGAAGACCTGCGCAATCCGACGCGGCAGAAAGCACGCTTCGATGCGAACATTTTGCGCGTTTGCAAGCTGGTTGGGATTGATGAACCTACAGCGGCCGAAAAACTGCTCGCTCTCCAGATTGGACTGCAACAAGAGCAAAACGCCGCGTTAGCACTAATCGCCAGTCGTCTTGGCTCTCATGGCACGGGTTCCGACTCTGGACAGAGCCAGTCGGTTTTCGGGCCGCTGTTGACCGGAATGTTGCTCGGCGCAGTGGTTTCGCATTGAGGTCGGAAAATACCAAAGGCGAACATGGCAAACTTCAGCGTGTGGCACTGGACGATTTTGATCCTTTTGCCAATCATCTATTTGGTTCCGGCTGCACGCATTCTGCGAAAGGCTGGGTTTTCAGGCTGGCTCTGTTTGGTGCTGCTCGTGCCGCCTATCAACGTGATCATGTATTGGATCTTTGCGTTCGTCCGCTGGCCTGTTGAGCGCGCCGCGACGCGGACTACCGTATAAAGACGGAAAACCGAAAGTGTCCGGTATAACAAACGAGAAACCAGATCCTCTAAAAAGGGCACCGGCGCGCGACTACGTACCCCAATTCACCGGCCGCAGCGCCTACGGGGT